>JACMJL010000304.1 GCA_014380625.1 Clostridiaceae bacterium | reverse complement strand
TAAATTGGTTGGAAATTGTGAATTGTATATAAACTAAAAGGAAATGAAAATTGATGGAGCGCCGTATGAGGTGAAAGTCTCGCGTACGGTGTGGGGCGGGGGAAAAAATGGAGATAATATCAAAGTTTTACCTATCGCTATTGGAATATCAGTTTAATAATTTATCACACATACTAGTTGAATGTAATTATTCAATTAATATATTGAATCAAAATATCCAGGATGGGATTATTCCAGTGGCTATGAAAAATAGAATTATTAGGTCACATTTTGAATTAGATAATGTGAAGGAATTTGTCAAAGCAAACCTTAATCCAAAGTTAAGAAATATAGTTTTATTGCATCTAAGTGATAATAATAGTAGCTGTAAAGAGTTTAGAAAAGCTATAGAATCATTAACTTTTGAGAGCGTTAGAATCGCGGATAGAGGTTTAAGGATGGAGTTAAGTGAAAGGTAGAGAAAGCCCATATAAAGACTTTCCCAAAGATCATTTGGAAATAGGTGTTTACACCACCTGTTTCCCTCAAAATTATATCACAAACCTTGGGGGGGATATAGTGAATATTAAGCCTAAAATAAAAATATTCTTGCTAAGAATTATGTTGAAAACACCGAATGTAGTATTGACCATCTGTGGTGTAGTATTAGCTGCACTATTGATTGCCATGCTTTTTATCATACCCATTTTTGAAAAGTGTTATTCCACAAGTTATTAATTTTAGTGGAATAATTTAAATAAAGGAGAGGGAATAACAATGGCAGATGTAAAGTGGATTAAGCTCTCAACGAATATGTTTGAGGATGAAAAGATAGATTTTATTCAAAGTCTTCCAGAAGGAGATTCCTTATTAGTAATTTGGGTTAGGCTACTTACCATGGCAGGAAAATGTAATGAGAGTGGTTATATTTTTCTTACAGAAACTATTCCATACACTGAAGAGGCATTATCCTATAAGTTTAAGAAATCAGTAAATGTAGTTAAGTTAGCACTAAAAACCTTTCAGAATTTAAATATGATTGAGATCAATGAGAAGGGTATACAGCTTATAAATTGGCCAAAACATCAAAGTTTGGATGGACTGGACAAGATAAGAGAGAAAGAGCAAGCAAGAGTTAGAAAACAAAGACAAAGGGAAAGGGAGAAACTAATAGCGGGACCTGCGAAAGATGAAATAGTTGCTGAAAAAGGGATGTCACATGACAGTCACGGCGATGTCACGCGTGACCCTTCTATTATAGAAGAAGAGATAGATATAGAACTAGAACTAGATAAAGAACTAGATAAAGAATTAGAGATAGAGAGAGAACTAGATGGAGAAGAGGAAGGGAGTTCGCAATCTACTTATCAACAGGTTGTAGATAATTTCAATCTATTGTGTAAGTCTTTGCCAAGGGTAACTATTCTTGATGACACAAGAAAAAACTTAATTAAAAAGAGTTTTAGTAAGTTTGGGAGCATCACGGTGTTTATCAATGTGTTTAAAAAAGCACAGGACAGTGATTTTCTTTCAGGGAGAAATGAGAGGTGGCAGGGTTGCAGCTTTGATTGGTGTGTTTCTGAGAGAAATATGGTGAAAACCTTGGAAGGAAATTATGATAACAAGAAAAACAATGGTAGGACTACAGATAGCTTTAATCAATATGACCAAAGAATTTATGATTATGATGATTTAGAAAAGAAGCTGCTAGGCTATGATGAGGGAAGTTGAGAGTTGATAGATTATGATCAGATCCAAAAGAAGGGAGAATAAGAAGAATGGGGAAAGTGCTTAGTATTGTTGATATTGGGACAGGAGAACAAATAGAGCGAATTGAGTTTTCAGGTGGATATAATATTCAATATACTACTAATGAGGATTCTGGAAGGATTTTTCATGTTACGAAATTGGACAATGCAAAATATATGAATAAGTACTGGATAAAAAACGAGTCTTATTGCCTAATAGCTCAGAAGTTAATAAATAAATTTGAGATATTTAAAGGCATAAGACCTGAAAGAATACTCTTTATAGAGGATGAAAACTATGTGGGAAGTGAGGATAATAAGCCGGAGTGGATTATGCGCATTAAGAAGGCTAACGCTCAACTAACGGAGTATACAGGCTACTGCTGGATAATTGAATCCTTAGAGTGGTGGGTGTCAAGGATTAGTCATGAACAGGTGGTTGCTTTAATGTATTCAATGCTTAAATACATAGATGGAAATAGCCTTAAGAAGGAGGATATTAAGGGATGGGATGAGTTAATTGGCACCTTAGGGAATGGGTGGGAGCATACTATGAGTCCAATTCCAAATTTACTTCAGGGGTTTACTGAGGAGGATTTTAAACTGATTAATAAGGCTGATAGGCAGGTAAGTGTATTTGATGGAGTAATGAAGGCTTGAAGGAAAATTACAAGTATTTGCTGGATTGCATGGTTTTGGACAAGATAAATGGAAGTTGGACTGGCTGTGTGATATGGGAACGAGGGGGACAAGAGTTTGAATGATTACTACTAAATTATGGGTAAATTTGATAAAATATCTATATGAGAATAGTAAATTCATGATATGATAATTTTATAGTTTAGTTAAAAATTGTAATTAAATATGAATTGAATTTAAGAGGTGATAATAATGTCAGACGAAATTAAGATGATTGGAGACAAGGACATAGAAGAAATAATAGATAAATTGACCAAGGATTATGGAATGAGCACAGAGTGTCTAGCACATTTGTTAGGAGTAGAAATTAATGAACACAAGTTTGAATTACCAAAAGGGTTTGAAGAGCGTTCTTCTTTTACTAATTTAATAGGGATGCTAGACATTATGCCAAAGGAAGAACCAGATTTTATGTTTAAAGCATTTTTAGAAGTTCTTATTGAAGTACATAAGATTAGTGCTGATACCATTGCCAAATTTGCAAAAATCCCAACGCAGTACGTTTTAGATTTCATGATTGATAGTAGCACAGTGCCAATTGAGATAAAATATAGACTTGCATCAGTAATAATGACATTAAAATTTATATTTAAAACTGTTGAGCCTAAAATGTAATAAATGTTATATTAAGAGTTTCAGATATACTGAATATTATTCTTTTATTATGACACTTTGATAAAATGTGAAGAATGTAATGTTGCTATAGAAAAAGAGGATAGTAGAAGGATGGTAGAGTTGTTAAACAATTGTAAGAAATGGTTAAATAGGTTCATTTAGTGAAGGGAGAATTCATGAAAAACTTTTTTGACTACGTAATTCATATTATGTGCTTTATATTAATCTCTTTCATAATGTCGTATTTAAAAGATAAGTATCATTTGAATTTAAGGTTATATCTTGTTATATTAGTATTCGCAT
>JACMJL010000036.1 GCA_014380625.1 Clostridiaceae bacterium | reverse complement strand
GAAATTAAAAATTCTAAGTCTAGGTTCTTGTCCATACTTGTTATTGTAGCAATTGGTGTAGCATTTTTTGCAGGGATTCGAGCTACTAGCCCAGATATGATAATAACAGGTAATAAATACTTACATGACTATTCTATTGCAGATTTAAGAGTCTTATCTAATACGGGTTTTACAGATAAAGATATTGCTAAAATAAAAAGTATATCTGGCGTGGAAGCAGTTATACCGGGTTATAATTTTGATGCCTATGCAGTAATCGGAGAAGAAGAAAAGCCTGTAAAAATAAATTCTTATAAAATAGGTGGGCAGATGGTGAATAAACCAGTGCTTATTGAAGGAAAGTTACCTACTAGTGAGGATGAGTGTGTTACGGAAACGCCCTTTTTAGAGAGTGAGCGCTTAAAGATTGGTGATACTATTGAACTTAAAACCATTAATGCTTCTAAAAACTTTAAAATAGTAGGTACTGTGAATAATCCAATTTATATTAATACTTACGAAAGAGGAAATAATACTTTAGGTAATGGTAAGACCGTGGCTTTTTTACAAATTGGAGAAAAATCATCTGCGGAACTATCCATTAAATCAATTTCTGGAGTAGATAAAAATAAAATATATGGAGAATTATATGTAACTGTAGTAGGAACAAAGGATAAAAATATTTTCCTTGATGAATACAAAGAATTAGTTACACCGGTAAAGGAAAGGATTAAGGAGGGTACTAGTTGGATATTATTAGATAACAACGATAACGAGGGAATAAGCGGATTTAAGAGTAATTCTGATAGAATTGGAGCTATAGGAAAAGTATTTCCATTATTTTTCTTTCTCATAGCAACTTTGGTGTGCCTTACAACTATGACAAGAATGGTAGAGGAGCATAGAACTCAAATAGGAACCTTTAAAGCTTTAGGTTATGGAAAGCTTACGATAATTTCTCAGTATTTTTTATATTCTTTTTTAGCTAGTATAGGAGGAAGTATTATAGGAACCTTAATAGGGTTTAAGTTATTTCCAACAGTTATATTTAATGCCTACAGAATTATGTATAGCTTGCCTCCTGTAGAGTCTCCTTTTAATGCAAGTTTAGCCATATCATCTACCCTTGTAGCGGTTTTTTGTACCACTATTGCTGCAGTGTTCGCATGTCTAAAAGAATTAGTAGCGGTACCAGCGGTACTAATGAGACAAAAGGCACCAATGGCAGGACAACGAATTTTTATGGAACGTATAAAATTTTTATGGAAGAGAATGTCCTTTATAGAAAAGGTAACTGCAAGGAATATTCTACGATATAAAAAGAGATTTTTTATGACTGTAATAGGAGTAGCAGGGTGCACAGCTTTATTATTAACTGGATTTGGACTTAATGATTCTATTTTATCTATCACTGATAAACAATTTAATGAGTTATATGAGTATAATATGATATCATACTTGAATAAACCTATTCAAAATAATGAAATTAGTAGTTTTAAAGAAAAGTTAAAACCTTATGAAAACATTGAAAGTTCATTAATATTATTCCAAATGAGTGCTACCGCAACTAAAGATAACAAAGGTAAAAGTTTTGGCAGTGTTTATCTAACGGTTCCGGAAGAAACCTCTTTTTTAGATAAGTTTATACATTTAAGAAAGAATGCTAAGAAAATAACAATTCCTGATGATGGCGTAGTTATAACAGAAAAACTTTCTAAGCTACTTAACTTAAAGCAAGGGGATATTATATCAATAAGTTTATCAGGTAAAGTTATTAATGCTAGGGTATCAGATATTACTGAACAATATGTTGGACATTATGTATATATGTCCTCTAAATATTACGAGAGTTTATTTAAAGAAGTAGTAAAGTATAATGGGTTTTGCTCCATAATAAAGGATACTACCAAGACAGCCGAGGATAAGTTATCTACAGAACTTATGAAAAACAAAACCATTAATTCTGTTAATTTTACTACGGGCATAAGTGATAATTTTCAAAAGGGTATGGCAGGTATGGATTCTGTAATATGGGTGTTAATAATATCCGCAGCGGCACTGGCTTTTGTGGTGATGTTTAATCTAACTTCTATAAATATCAACGAGAGGATAAGAGAGCTGGCCACCATAAAAGTTTTAGGTTTCTATGATATTGAAGTAGCAGAATATATCTTTAGAGAAAATATGGTTTTATCTATAGTGGGCACCTTAGTTGGATTAATACTAGGACTAGGACTTCATAGATATGTAGTAATAACTTCAGAAATAGAACTTATAATGTTTGTGAGGGCCGTAAAACCCTTAAGTTTTGTATATGCTTCGGTACTTACCGTAATTTTTGCAGGGTTAGTTAATGTGGTAATGTTCGGTAGATTAAAGAAAATTAATATGGTTGAATCACTGAAAAGTGGTGAATAATGTGAAGGGATGTCTCAATAGCGAGGCTTCCCTTTTTTTCATTACTACAACCATGTAGCTGTGTTAATATTTTTAGTTGATAGAATAACTGCCTTATTTTATCAACTAAAAATATTAACAGAGACCTAAGTTATGCGGACTAATTAAATTGAGGCATTTCACATTTAAATTATGATATAATAACATTATGTAACATATTTACAATGCTATGGATATAAAAAAGGGGTATAGTTGATGAATAAAAGAATAATAAGACTTGTATTTGTATTAGTTATCATTATTACACTTCCAGGATGTGGCTTAAACAAAAGTGACAGTAATAGTAAAACTGAGGATAAGAAGGAAAATAAACAAAGTATTGAAAAGGACATAAATAATGATGGTGTTAAGGAAAAGATTTCAATCTCATTTGAAAGTATTAAAAATAATTCTTTGGATGATTACACTATAACAATAAATTCAAAAGGAAAGGAATATAAAATTAAAGATGAAGAAAGTAATGTAAACCCGGATATAGTTTTTGCTGATTTTAATACAGAGGACAATTTTATAGAATTTTACGTAACTGCTGAGGGCCCTAGCGGTGATCCAAGCACCACAATATTTCAATTTATAGGGGATAGTATAAAAAAGGTTATGAAGTTACAGGGATATATAACTTCATATAGCGGGAAGGGTAAAATATTAACTGATTTTAGTAAAACCAATGATAAGAATAAGATTTTATTAAGTTATTATGAATTAGGAAAAGGCGTTATACATCCAGATAAAAAGGAAATCATCGGAAGTTATTTACAATATGATTCAAGGTTTATACTTTTTAAAACCGATAAAGAGGGAATGAGTTATATAGATACTAAAGATGATGAAGAGCTCAATAAATTAATTGCTGAGCGAGAGGATAAGGAGCAGGTTGTTAAAGTTACTAATAAAAATGAGAAACTCAAAATTGTTGATGTGGATTATGAAGCATATTCGCAAGAGAATAATGTAATAAACATACCCATAAAGGTCCAAGGAGAAGATGGTAAAGAAGGTTGGCTTATGTGGTTAAATGGTGGTGATTAAAGGTTAGGAAAAATCCCAACCTTTATTTTTTTAGCTTCCTAAATATATTTTTGCTAACTTATCAAAGCTATCTAAAGATTTTTCTATTTTTTCATAAGAAATACAATAAGATAATCTAAAGTGTCCTGGGCAACCAAAGGCTGAGCCTGGAACTAATAATATATTGAACTTTTTCGCCTCTACAGCAAATTTCTTATCGTCGGCTATAAGGGATTTTGGAAACAGATAGAAAGCTCCTTGCGGTTTAACACAGGGAAAACCTATTTCAGTAAGATGATTGTATAATAAGTCTCTATTTCGTTTGTAGATGTTAACATCTACTTCAGTGTCTAAACATTTTCCAATTACCCTTTGAAATAGAGAAGGAGCATTAACAAAACCTAATATCCTATTAGCTACATTAAGTGATTGCATTACATTTTCAAAATCATCCATTTCCCCATTACATGCAATATATCCTATTCTCTCGCCAGGCAAGGAAAGAGATTTGCTATAGGAATATCCTATAAAGGAGTTTCGATAATATTTTAATATATATGGGACTTTTACTCCATCATATACGATTTCTCTGTAGGGCTCGTCCGAAATTAAATAAATACTAGTGTTAAGCTTTTCTTGCTTCTTATTGAGAAGATCAGCTAGTTCCTTAATAAAAGTCTCTGAGTAAACTACTCCTGTAGGATTGTTGGGAGAGTTTATTATTATTGCCTTTGTTTTATTTGTAATTTTTTCTTTAAGTTCTTCTAAATTTGGCTCAAAGGTTTCTAGATTTGAAGAAACAACTACAAGGTTTCCCTCAAAATTATTTGCATAATTTTTATATTCCCCGAAAAATGGTGCAAAAGTTATTACTTCATCACCTGGATTTAGAAGGGTTTTTAATAGAATATTTAATCCGCCAGCAGCACCACAAGTCATTATTAAGTTATTAGAGGTTAATTTCAGATTGTATTTTCTGCTTAAATGACTTGCAATTTCAGCTCTTATATCTTCATAGCCTGAGTTATTCATATATCCATGGACTAAGGTTGGAGATTCCTCGGATAAAATTTCAAGTATTGCCTTCTTTATATTGTCAGGTGGTTGTACATTTGGGTTACCTAGACTAAAGTCAAATACATTTTCCTCACCATAAATTGAGGATAGCCTTTTTCCTTCTTCAAACATAGCTCTTATTATTGAACTATTTGAAACATATTCCATCATCTTATTAGATATCATTTTTTATGCCCCCCTTAAACTTTCAACTTAATAATAAGTTTAACATATTAAATTTAAAAAATATAATAATTAATTATTTGAAGTTAAATTTAAAAAGGTTATAATTGATATATTAGACTCGAATTTTATAATTATAGAGAGAATTGGAGGCGCTATATGCAGTTATTATACATGAATAGGGCTATAGAATTAGCAAAAATGGGTATAGGGTTTGTAAATCCAGACCCCTTAGTAGGAGTTATAGTAGTAAAAAATGGAAAAATAATCGCAGAAGGATACCATAAGGGATATGGTAGATTTGCCGCAGAAGTAGAGGCTTTTAATAATGCTATTGAAGAAGTTAATGGAGCGGATATATATATAAATCTTGAACCAGATGCAGAGGTTATAATTGCCAAGGGGATTAGAAAAGTGTATATTGGAATGCTACACCCTAAGGGTAAAGGCCGGAATGTAGAAATAATGAGAGGTGCAGGAATAGAAGTTGAAGTTGATATTTTAAGAGAAGAATGTGAAGAATTAAACGAGATTTCTATTCAGTACTTAAGTGAAGGCAAACCTTTTGTGTTTACTAAATGGGCTATGACCTTAGATGGAAAGTTAGCAAGTAAAACCGGTGATTCTAAATGGATTAGTGGAGAAGAGAGCTTGCGGTTTGTGCATCATTTAAGACAAAGGGTTGCAGCTATTATGGTAGGAGAAAATACAGTAAGGCTAGATGACCCACTACTTACTACTAGACTTGAGGGTGTAAACATATCTAACCCTATTCGCGTAATCCTTTCTAGATATGGAGATATAGCTATGGAGGCTAAGGTACTTAAAGTAGATAAATATACCAAAACTATTGTCATTGCTTCTAATAACATTTCTTGGGAAAGGGAAAAACTATTGCGAGAAAGAGGTGTTGAGGTTCTAAAGCTAAAAGAAACTAATAGAAGAATAGATTTCAATGATATTGTACAAGCACTTGGTACTAGGGGAATCGATTCTTTGTATATAGAAGGTGGAAGTGAAGTGTTAGCCTCAGCTTTTGAAGCTGGAGTAGTAAATAAGGTTTATGCGGCTATAGCTCCTAAGATTATTGGTGGGAAAAATGCGGTAACTCCCGTTGGAGGATCAGGCATAGAAAAAATGAGAGATGCAATTGTGCTAAAAAGAGTTACCCATGAAATAGTTGGTAGTGAAGTAATTTTTAAAGGATATTTATAATATTAAGGAGGTAATAATAATGTTTGCAAAGATTGAAGAAGCAATTAAAGATATAAAAAATGGGAAAATGGTTATTGTTGTTGACGATGAACAATTAGAAAATGAAGGTGTCTTTGTTATGTCAGCTGAGAAGGCTAATAAAGAATCAGTTAATTTCATGATGAAATATGGTAAAGGACTCATTTCAGTTGCATTGACTGAAGAAAGAATAGAGGAGCTTGATTTACCCCAAATGTCTCAGAATAATAAGTTAGCCTTTGATTTATCAGTAGATTATAGTGAAACAAAAAATGGAGTTTCAGCAGAAGAGAGAGCATTAACTATAAATAAATTACTGAAAAAGGGAGAGTCTAAGAGTAGTTTTAGAACTCCTGGACATATGTTTATTGTTAAAGCTACTAAGGGTGGGACATTAAAAAGAGCTAGTAAGATAGAAGTAGCAGTGGACTTGCCTACATTGTCAGGATTAGACCCTTCAGGAATTATATGCGATATATTAAATGAAGATGGCTCAATGGCAAAGTTACCACAACTAAGGACCCTTGCAGAATTACTGGACTTAAAGCTTATTTCTATTGAGGATTTAATAGCTTATAGAAGAGAAAGTGAATGTTATGTTGTGAGAGAGGCAGAAGCAAAACTTCCAACAGCCTACGGGGATTTTAACATGGTTGGTTTTGTAAATAAGTTAAATGGAGAACATCATGTGGCTTTGGTAAAGGGAGAAATTGAATTGACGGATGAGGTTTTAGTTAGGGTTCATTCAGAATGTTTAACAGGGGATGCCTTCCACTCTTTAAAGTGTGATTGTGGGGAACAATTAGCTTCAGCTTTAGCAGCTATAGAAAGAGAAGGCAAGGGAATATTACTTTATCTAAGGCAAGAAGGAAGAGGAATAGGTTTAATTAATAAAATTAAAGCCTATAAGCTTCAAGAAGAGGGAATGGATACGGAAGAAGCTAATATAGCATTAGGCTTTCCAGCAGACATGAGAGATTATGGTATTGGAGCTCAAATATTAAATGAACTTAATGTAAGAAAATTAAGACTAATGACCAATAATCCTAAAAAGCTTATTGGACTTAGAGGGCATGGTATAGAAGTCGTGGAAAGAGTTCCATTAATTATGGAAACAAATCTTCATAATCAAAAGTATTTTAATACTAAGAAGGAAAAAATGGGGCATTTGTATTAACTTAAAATAATATCATGTCGGAAGCCTTAGTATGTTTAAAATATAAAGTATAGGCAAAGATGTAAATAGTACAATAAGAGAGGTAAATTTAATGAAAAAACTAAAAATAGATCTAGAGCTTTTAGTACAGTCCTTCGCTTTTGATGATGAGGAGTTGGGGGTGGAGTATTTAGATAAGGAAACTGGAGATATAATGAATATACCAGCGTCACTTATTAAAGTAATTAACGGTGAATTAGAAGAATCCGAATTGGCAGATTGGCAGAGAGAGTTACTTCCAGATGCTTATTCCATAAAAGGAGCTGAGGAAGTTAGATATATTCAGATACCTAATCTAGAGGATTCCTATTTATTCAATACAATGGTATCATTTACAAGTGAAGTAGTAATTTCCCAGGAAATAAAAGAAAAACTTACTAAGGCCTTAGAGGGTAGTAATCCTATGAGAAATTTTAAAAATATAATATTTGAAAACCTTGAGGAAGAAGAAAAGTGGGATACTTATGAAGAAAACAAACTAGAGGACTATTCAATTAAATGGTTAACTAATATTGGTATAGAAATGATTTAAGGTTGTATAATTCAATTGTAAATGATAAAATAAATAAAACTAAGTTTTGGGGAAAATTATTAATCAGAGGGGTGCTATAATGACTGAAAAAATTAAAATGAATATTCCATTAGTTGAGATGGATGGAGATGAGATGACAAGGATCCTTTGGAAAATGATAAAGGACCATCTATTAGAGCCATTTATCGATTTAAAAGTAGAGTATTATGATTTAGGACTTGAAAAAAGGGACGAAACTAATGACGAGATTACAGTTCAAGCTTCTAATGCAATAAAAAAATATGGAGTTGGAGTTAAATGCGCTACTATAACTCCGAATGCTGATAGAGTTAAAGAATATAATCTAAAAAAAATGTGGAAGAGTCCAAATGGTACTATAAGGGCAATTTTAGATGGTACTGTTTTTAGAACACCAATTATTGTGAATAATATAAAGCCCTTTGTATCCACTTGGATGAAGCCTATTACTGTTGCAAGACATGCATATGGAGATGTATACAGAAATGTTGAGTTTAAGGTAGAGGGACCAGGAAAAGCAGAATTGGTGTTTACTTCAGCCAAGGGAGAAGTCACTAGGCAAACTATTCATGAGTTTGACGGCGCTGGGGTTATACAGGGAACGCACAATATTGATAATTCAATAGAAAGCTTTGCAAGATCTTGTTTTAATTATGCTTTAGATATTAAACAGGATTTATGGTTTGCTACTAAAGATACAATTTCTAAGATTTATGACCATAGGTTTAAGGATATATTCAATGAAATGTATGAGGATGAATATAAAGAAAGGTTCGAAAAAGCAGGAATTTATTTCTTGTACACATTAATAGATGACGCGGTTGCTAGAGTTGTTAGATCAGAGGGCGGTATTGTTTGGGCATGTAAAAACTATGATGGAGATGTTATGTCTGATCTAGTTGCTACAGCCTTTGGAAGCCTTGCAATGATGACCTCAGTACTTGTTTCTCCAGAAGGATACTATGAATATGAGGCCGCTCATGGAACTGTACAACGTCATTATTATAATCATCTAAAAGGACAAGCAACCTCAACTAATGCTATGGCTACCTTATTTGCATGGACAGGAGCACTAAGAAAAAGAGGAGAATTAGATGGAATAAAGGAATTAGTGGACTTTGCTGACAAACTTGAAAGTTCATCCATTAGAACCATCGAAGAAGGTGTTATGACAAAGGACCTTGCTCCACTTTGCAATACCTTAAATAAAAAGGTAGTAAATACTGAGGAATTTTTGTTAGAAATTAAAAAGAGATTGGAAGAAGTTTTATAAAAACTTTGAAATATAACTAGAGTATATAAAATAAAGGGCAGACCATTGTTTTTAAGGTCTGCCCTTTAAATTAAATATAATTGTATTTATTTACTTAATAAAGATTTTGGGGTGAATATATGACTCATTTAAAAGTAGGAAAATCCGCATATAAAAGCTTAGAAGAGAGAATAAATCTATTACCTATGGGGGCGCCGCCTTCAGAGACCTTATATAAAATATTACAATTATTATTTACTGAAAAAGAAGCCTCCCTTGTGGCAAAGTTGCCCATAAGACCTTTTACAGTTAAAGCAGCCAGCAGGATATGGAAAATTGATGAGTTATCCTCTCGTAAAATCTTAGATCAGCTTGCAAGTAGAGCGATTCTTTTTGACATTGATAACAATGGCACTCAACAATATATGCTTCCACCACCTATGGCGGGCTTCTTTGAGTTTGCATTAATGAGGGTGAGGCAGGATATAGACCAAAAACTTCTCAGTGAGCTTTTTCATCAGTATTTAAATGTTGAAGAGGCTTTTGTAAAGGATTTATTTTTTTCTACAGAAACTAGGCAGGGAAGAGTGTTTGTTCAAGAAGATGTTCTTATAAAGGGTAATGTGGCTCATATACTAGATTTTGAGAGAGCAAGTAAAGTGATAGAGACCTCATCACATATATCAGTCAGTACCTGTTACTGTCGTCATAAAAAGTACCATTTAGGAGATGCTTGTGATAAACCCATGGAAGTATGTTTTTCATTTGGAAATACTGCTGCAACATTGATTAAACATGATTACTCTCGAAAAATAGAGGCTCAAGAAGCTTTAGAAATTCTGCACATGTCTTATGAAAATAATTTAGTTCAGTGTGGAGAAAATGTTAGAGAAGATGTTAGTTTTATGTGTAATTGTTGTGGATGCTGTTGTGAAGCTTTGGTTTCCGCAAGGAAGTTTGGAATGCTTCATCCTGTTGAGACTACAAATTTTATTCCTAACGTTAATAGTGAGAGCTGTATTGGCTGCGGTAAATGTGCAAGAGAATGTCCCATTGGAGCAATTGAAATGATAACAAAGGAAAATAGTAATGGATCCAAGAGAATCACCCCAGAAATAAATACTGAGGTGTGCCTTGGCTGTGGAATATGTGCGCGGGTATGTTTTAAAAATAGTATTATTTTAATGGATCGTGGTAAAAAAATAGTTACCCCAGTAAATTCCTCTCACAGAGTGGTTATGCAGGCTATTGAAAAAGGAACTTTACAAAATTTGATTTTCGATAGTCAGGCCTATGCTAGTCATAGAGCCATGGCAGCTATTCTAAATGTCATATTAAAACTTCCTCCTTTAAAACAAGCCATGGCCAGTAAACAGATGAAATCAGTTTATCTTGAGAAGTTATTTAAAAAGCCATTACAGTAAATCGCCATTACTATCAATAATTGTTTTATACCAATGGCCAGAATCTTTTATTGTTCTAATTCCAGTTTCATAATCCACGTGTATTAAACCAAATCTTTCATTGTAGCCTTCAGCCCACTCGAAGTTATCCATTAAAGACCATGCAAAATAGCCTTTAGTGGATACTCCATCCCTACTTGCTCTTTTAAATTCTTTTAAATATCTGTGTAAAAAATCAATCCTTTGAGGATCTTTAACCTGCCCATCTAGGCTCACCCAATCTATGTTGGACATTCCATTTTCCGTTATAAGTATAGGTTTCCCATATCTTTCATAGAGGAACTTAGGTCCCCAATAGAGAGCTTCAGGGGTTAGTGACCATCTATTTAAGGTTTGTTCATGGCCAACCTTATCGGCTACTACTTCAGGGCAGTTATTTTCATCCATTTTCACCCTTTTACCTTGATAAATATTAACGCCTAAAAAGTCTAAAGGTTGGCAGATAGTCTTCATATCCTCAGCTTTTATTTTTGGTAGCCATTGCTCCATAACCTTTAGACCATCCTCAGGATATTTCCCCAAATAAACTGGATCCATCCACCAGCTACTGCCCCATTGATTAGGGGTGGATATACTAAACATATGTGCTCTCGCAGCCTCAATATCCTTTAAAGAATCAGTATTTGGGAAGGAGGTTACACCAACAGGCGCATACCCAATTTCACAAGGAACTTTCGAAAGTTGTCTTAAGGTTTGAACGGATTTACCATGAGCCAAGAGAGAATTATGTCCTGCAAGCAATATATCGCTATTACTAAGGTTTAAACCAGGAGCATGGTTGCCACCTCCATGACCTAGACCAATGTAACATTGAGGTTCGTTTTGAGTAATAAAGTGGCTAACCCTATCAGATAACCTTTCAGCTACAACCTTAGTGTACTCAGCAAACCAATCAGAACTATCTGGGTTTAACCACCCACCTTTTAAAAACAGTTCATGAGGAAAGTCCCAATGAAATAAGGTTACGTAGGGGGTAATTCCATTTGCTAATAATTCATCAATTAATCTGTCATAGAAATCTAGGCCCTCTTCATTAATTTTGCCTGTTCCGTTAGGTAATATTCTAGGCCAAGAAATAGATAATCTATATGCATTCAGTCCTATTTTTTTCATTAGTTGAACATCTTCTTTATATTTATAGTAATGATCACAGGCTATATCTCCTGTGTGACCTCCCTTAACGAAACCATTTATTTTGCAAGCTGTGTCCCATACTGACAAACCTTTATTGCCTTTATAGGCTGCCCCTTCAATCTGGTAGGCCGCAGTGGCGGCGCCCCATACGAAATCTTTTGAAAAACTCATTTCTATTACCTCCTCATTCATTGTTAATATAATAATAAGGGCAGCAACAAGACCTGTATTGTTGCTACCCAATTGATTTTAATGTTAATATTCTACTTAGCTGTTAAATATCCTTCAGCCATTAATAATTCTGCAGTTAACACAGCACCACCAGCAGCACCTCTTAAGGTGTTGTGTGATAGACACACGAATTTATAATCAAAAACAGTATCTTCTCTTAATCTACCAAGAGTTATTCCCATTCCTTTTTCTATATCCCTATCTAGACCTGTTTGTGGTCTATTGTCCTCTTCAAAATAAGTTAAAAATTGCTTTGGAGCATTTGGTAGCGACAATTCTTGTGGACGGCCTTTGTATTCCTTCCATAGCTTAAGAATTTCTTCCTTAGAAGGTTTTTTATCAAAGGAAACAAATACTGCGGCTAAATGACCATCTGAAACTGAAACTCTTATACATTGAGTAGAAATCAGTGGCTCTGTTGCAGAGATAATTTTGCCATCCTGAATTTCACCCCAAACCTTTAGAGGCTCTTGCTCGCTTTTTTCCTCTTCTCCACCTATATATGGAATTACATTATCATTCATTTCCGGCCAGTCCTTAAAGGTTTTACCAGCTCCAGAAATAGCCTGATAAGTGCAAACAACAACTTTTTTAGGACCGAATTCTTTTAATGCGCTTAGTGCAGGTACATAACTTTGTATTGAACAGTTTGGTTTAACTGCAATGAAGCCTCTCTTTGTACCTAAACGTTTTTTCTGCAGCTCAATAACTGAAAAGTGATCACTGTTTATTTCTGGAATAACCATAGGCACATCAGGAGTCATCCTATGAGCTGAGTTATTAGAGATTACTGGAATTTCCGCCTTGGCGTATCTTTCTTCTAATTTCTTAATTTCATCCTTAGGCATATCTACTGCACAAAAAACGAAATCAATTTCACTACCTATTTCATCAAGCTGGTTAACATCCTTAACTACAAGGTTTTTAACCCCTTCAGGCATTGGTATATTTAGCTTCCAACGATCACCTACAGCAGTTTCATAGGTTTTGCCTGCAGATCTTCCACTTGCTGCAATTGTAACAATTTCAAAAAATGGATGATTTTCTAGAAGTGTCACAAAACGTTGCCCCACAAATCCTGTTCCACCGAGAATACCGACTTTCAATTTACTCATTTATAGCACCCCTTAATTTAAACTTTATAAATATTATAACTACTTTAATGATTTATCACAAGTATTCATCCTTTTATAGGAGTTAACAAATAGAATAATTTATAATTTCTATAGAAGTTAT
>JACMJL010000303.1 GCA_014380625.1 Clostridiaceae bacterium | reverse complement strand
CCTGCCCTTGCAGCCTCAATTGCTGCATTTAAGGCTAATAAATTTGTCTGATCCGCAATGCTATTAATCATAGCTGTAATATCATTAATTTTATCAATATTAGTTCCTAGATCATTAATTTTCAGACTAACATCTTTAAAAGCTTCACTTATATTAGAGATAGAAAAGTTTAAAGAATTCATATTTTCATTGCTTTGGTTAGCTTGTTTATTTACATTTAAAGCATTAATATTTGTTTTTTCTGTTAGGTCTACTATTGCTTCAAGCTTATTCCCAAAAGTATTAATAATTCCTGCTATCTCTACTAAGTTTTCAGCTTGAGAGCTAGTACCACTTGCCATACTTTGAACTGCAGTAGATACTTCTGACGAAGCTGAAGACATCTCTTCTGAAATTGCTGATAAACTATCTGTGCTATTAGAAATAGTTATAGAACTACTTTTTATCTCAAAGATTAGCTTTTTCATACTTTCAACCATTTTATTAAAGCTATTACCTAAAGCTCCAATTTCATCTTTGGACCTTATAGCTACAGAAGCATTTAGTTCTCCATTTCCAGCACTCTTCATTGCAATTACAAGGGATTCAAGAGGTTTTGTAATTTGAAATTTAACAATTAATGCAATACTAACAATTAAAATCAGTATTGAAATCACGATAGTAACTATATTAGTAAATCGTAAAGTATTCAGATTAGATATAAATTCTGATTGAGGGTAAACAAGAACGATAATATTATCTCCCACTTTTTCAAAAGAGGCATAATTAAAAGAATTATTATAAGTATAGGTAAATTTCCCCTTTGTTTGTGAGAGAACATTTTTGCTCCAATCAAATTTTGTAATACTTTGTCCAACTTGAGCTATATTTTTATGTGCTAAAGTTAGACCCTTCCCATCTACAATATACGCATACCCTGAAATACCAATATGAATTTTTTCTATTAAAATTTGCAATTCCATTCTCTTAGTTAGTTCCTGTATAGTCTTTGGTTCTATTCCTACTTGTACAATTCCTGGTTCATCTATTCTTGAAACACCAACATATTGAAATAAGTTCTTATCAGTTCCTCTTGGAGTTGGTACTTGAGCCAGTGTGATATTTTTATCAGTCAGTATAGGTAAAAATGGTTTTGTTTGATCTGAGGTACTAAAATCAAAACCTATAAAATCCTTAATGGAGCCATTAGTTAAAACTCCCTTTCCATTTGTGACATGAACTTCAGCTACATCAAGTTTTTTTGCCAGTTCTATCATATTATCAATGCTCATGAGCGATTTATCTAGAGCTATCATTTCAGCAACAGATTTTGCAATAGCAATATTTTTTTTATCTAGCTCAACTTGGACTATTTTCTTAGTATCATCGTTATTTTTTATGGAATCGATTAGTGTGCCCATCTGACTATCTAGACTTGCATTAATTATATTTAACACTAAATTATCTTTTGTCTGTAAATAAGTATATACACCTGAGATACCAAGACATGCTGTAATTAAGATAATTATTGGTATCAAAATTTTATTCGCCAATTTCATAAAATAACCCCCTATAATATTAAGATAGTGT
>JACMJL010000302.1 GCA_014380625.1 Clostridiaceae bacterium | reverse complement strand
CAGCATTTATTTGTCATGCGGTCAAGGGTGGCGGACTACGTCATCCAACCTGACTTTCAATATTAAATTTTAACTTTTCAAGATTTTCGATCACATATTTCTTTGATCTAGTTTTTCATAACTCACTTTACACTATCATTTTCTCCTCATAATAAATTTCCTTTGCATTCTTTGTATCAATTATATTTTCCAGCACCTTTAAATAAATTCTCATATATTTTGTATAAGCCCTTTTGTCTAGTAAACCACTTTCAGTATACTTCTTAAGGGCCATTGCATAAGCTTCATTAATTATGGGATCTTTGTGGTTTTCTAGGTCATATTTTGACCCTAGCCTATGAATATCAAGAGTAAGTTTCCTTTTTACCTCCATTACAGCTGTTGCTGCATAATGAGAAGTTTCAGTATCTTCATCTCCCAAGGCCTTTTTTAAAAAGCCTAAATATTTATAAGCGTCCCCTTTAAGTGTATCAATCATTATATTTCTTTTAATTTCCTCATCATTTAATACCAAGGCATCCTCAATTGGTATAATACTTTTCCACTTTCCAATTTCAGACTTTCTTAATACTAAGCTAATATAGCTTGACTCCTTTTCTTCCTTGAAGATACTTTCTTTATTTTTATCTACGGGAAACCATACAAGACTCATATCTAGCAGGATAAATAAAATGGCACCCACTATAGGCATAAGTGCCATTATCATAAACCTAATTAATCTATCTTTTCTCTTGATTTTTTTATAATAAAAAAAAAGTATAAAACTAATGAAAAGGTTAATCATAAATAAATTAAGCATACATATCTCCTTCTGAAGAAATTTCAGCTTCCATATTATTGCTTCCTTTTGTTATGGTATATTCAAATATATCTGCCTTTACTAAAGAAGAAGCTATTAAACTTGAAACAACCCTTACAAGATTTTGAAAATATAAATTTAGTCTTTTAAATTCCACCTCATGGATCATAACGATACCTAGAAGCCGCTTATCGTCCATTAGTGGAGCCATTATTAGTGGAATATTAGCTTTCATATCTCTATTAACAACAATTTTACCCTGAAATAATTGTTTTTCAAAATCTATAAACTCCTCAACAAATCGAGTTTTTTCTGGATTAAAATGTTCTTTATTTGAATTTCCAACTAATAAAATACCTGTTCCAGTTTTATCGATCTTATAAATTGATACCATGTCCACTTTTAAAAATTCTTCAAGTACCCCTACTGAGGCTTTAAATACCTTCTTAGTATCAAGGAAATCTAGCTTTTTAATAATACCAAAGATTTTTCCGAAACTATCTTCAGAATTAACAACCTGACTTTGTAGTTCACTCTTAACTTCATAGGTCTCAATATATAACTCTTGAAGGTATTCGTACTTTTCTTCTACTGATTCTATTAGAGCATTAGCAGATTCTATACTTTTATCTTTTTTATCTGTTGTATAACCAATTACAATACCAAGGAATATATATGATGAAAATTTAAGAATAAAGTTAATATCTAACAACATAAAAAACATATCTCTACCATTGCCCAAATATTCATAAATTAATAAAATACTTGTTAACAAAATTGATATTATAGACTGTTTTGTACCATAGGTTATAGCAATTATAATAATATATAACAATTTAAGATCAAAAATCTTGAATACCGAATCCGCCTTTAGGAATCTATCCATAAATAGAAATAACAGAAACATAAAAAGAGTTTCCACATATGGCATAATTTTTGAATACTTATTTTTTTGTTTAAACTTTTTTTCTTTATGGTGTTGATCTGTTCTATTAACATAATTCTCCATGTACCAATCATTCGTAAGTTTAATACCTTCCTTAAAGGAGATTTTTGGTATCCAATCAAGATCTTTTTTTAACTTTGTGTTATCTAAAGCTAAATGGTTGACTTGCTCTTTTCTTTCAGGTTGGTATTTAACTCCATTAAAATTATGTAGCTCCTCCAATATGCTTATCAAATCCTTAACAGAATTCTTATTTTTTGTGGAAAGATTGTATATACCTGTTATGTAACTCCCTGCCGCTCTATAAATCGCGTATGCAACATCCATAACATAAATAAAATCTCTACTTTGGTTACCTTCCCCGAAAACTACTATTTCTTGGTTTTTTGCCACTTTTTCTATATAAGTAGATACAATATCATTTTCCCCTCTTAACCCCTGCCTTGGTCCATAAACATTAGAAAGCCTAAAACATAATGTTTCAAGCTTATAAACTTGATTCCATTTTAAACAATATTGTTCTCCAATTAACTTGCTAATTCCATAGGATGTCACTGGTTCGCATTTTCCAGTTTCTTTTAGAGAAATATCTAAGTTATTTTCATAAACAGCCTCAGAGGATGCAAAAATAAATTTTCTAACCTTATATTTAACTGAAAGCTCAAGCATATTCACAAGGCCAAGAACATTAACTTTTGTATCATTATATGTATTCTCAACAGAATTCGCTGAATTTGTTTGAGCTGCAAGGTGGATAACAACATCAAATTTATTTATCCTAAACACTTCATCACATTTCTCATCTTCAACATTAAACTTATAAGTTTTATGTTTGCATTTACCATTTGTAGCATCTCCCGCAGATAAATTGTCAATAATAAAAATATTATGCCCTTCCTTATAGAAGACTTCCGCTACATGAGATCCAATAAAGCCACGACCGCCAGTAATAAGTACCTTCATATTCATACCTCCAATAAAACCATAACCATTTTTATTATATTTACATGTAATTCATATTATGATTATTTTTTTGATTATGCATCTAAAATAACAAGTCAAGGATTATGGTGAGGATAACTGTTTTACTGTAAACTGTCCTAAATTACATTTCTTTTGTGTTTCCATATCTTTATTTGCAAAGTTTATGGCAGGTTTGCCAGTTTCAGGATTTTTTATACTGAAAGAAATATTATAGACTCCAGGAAGAATGTCAGCTTTCAATATATAACTAAATGAAACTTCAAACTCACCAGGAATAATATTCCTTATATCAAAGTTAATATCAACACTTCCCACTTCATTTCCTGATATATCTGTAACAGAAACATTTAAGGGCCAATTAAAGTAGAAGGGCGCAACCCCAGAGTTTTTTATTGTAATAGACCCCTTCTGCTCCTGTCCTGGAAGTAGTTCAGTCCTAAAAACTGCTTTTGTAACACTAAATCTGTACCCCATAAGTTTTGAAAGCTTATCTAAATTGTTTTGTCTCGCAGTTGATAACTTTTTATAAATTGGAGCACTTGGTCCAAGCCAACTTGTATGACTATCTGTGAGCATCGCTGTAGTTTTTTTAAAATTTGAGTTATCTAGAAATTTTTCCCCTGGATAATCCGCGAACTCTCCCCCTGAGGGGGCTTCCTTCCAAAAACCTTTCATTTCTGGTTGACTTTGTTTTACATTAACATCTTCATAGCCATTTTGAATCCAACTTAAAAAGTAGTCATTAGTTTGAAAATCATCTCCAAATGAATCATTAAATAACCCCATCTTATTGACTTTAGCAATATTAAAAGGTCTTCTCATTAATAATCTTTTATTCTTAAAGAATTCTATATAATGATTAACATAAATATCAGTTATACTGTTAGGTGGAAAACTTTCTTTATCCTCACCTAATAAGGAGGTATGCCACTCTCCCCAATGACCTACACTTCCAAGCTGAACAAAACTTATAGCACTATCATTATCATATCTATCTGCAAATGCCTTTATAAGTCGTTTATGATTCTCTATTAATGCTGGATTTGTATAATCTGGACTAAACCCTATTTGATCATTATTGCTGTACCAAGTGCCTTTTTCTCCTATCTCCTCATAAAGCCAATCTGGTATATCCATGTGCTTTTTTGAGGTTGGATAATCAAGTAAAATTCTTATAACAATACTAATATCCTTGGATTTCCAATTACCAAATTTATTTGCTTCTTCAAAGCTTTTAAAATCAAATACTCCCTTTTGTGGCTCTATGTCCCTCCATGTAACTCCTGCGTATACCATTGTAAAATCTTGAATTGAATCATTAGAATTTGCAGCAGGTACAAATCCTCTAAAGGGGTTTGAAAGCTTTAAGTTACTTTCCTTACCTGAAAAGTTTATAGTGTTGGAATTTTCTAACCTTTGTCCTTCAGTACTAATACTATTAAAATACTTTAATGTATATGCACCTACAAATAATGTAATTCCAATAACTATAATTATTACTATTATTTTTTTCATTTAATCACCCTACCTAAAATTTTTACATTTTATACTACTATTTTATTACATTTTATACAAACTATTACAGTTTATCAGATTGTAAGATCATTGTAAAATTATTTAGGTACCTATTTATTATCTCCATACTCATAATCCATTCATTTAAGTTGCCTTAGAAATGCAAAAGAGCTATTAAGATGCAATAAAGCATCTTAATAGCTCTTTTATATTTCGTATCCATTTGGATTATTAACTTGCCAACGCCAAGCGTCACGACACATATCCTCAATGTTTTTTTCAGAAATCCAATTTAAAAACTTTTCTGCTTTCATTGGATTTGCATAACATTTGTCGATATCACCAGGTCTACGTTCTGATAGTACATAGGCGATCTTCTGATTTGTAGCTTTTTCAAAATTATTAACTAAATCTAAAACACTGTAACCTACACCGGTTCCAATGTTATACGCCTCAATCCCTGTAGCATTTATAATTTTTTCTAAAGCCTTTAAATGGGCTTTAGCAAGGTCTACCACATGTATATAATCTCTAACCCCTGTCCCATCATGGGTATCATAATCGCAACCAAAAACATTTAATTTTTCTCTTTTACCTACTGCAACTTCAGTAATATATGGCATTAAATTATTTGGTATTCCTTTTGGATTCTCTCCTATTCTACCACTTTCATGTGCTCCTATTGGATTAAAGTATCTTAATAAAGCAATACTCCAATTATTATCAGATAAATAAACGTCCTGAAGAATTTGTTCAATCATTAGTTTTGTACGACCATAAGGGTTCGTAGCACTTAAAGGAAAATCCTCAGAAATAGGTACGCTCTTTGGCATTCCATATACAGTTGCAGACGAGCTGAACACGATATTCTTAACATTATGCTTTCTCATAACCTCACAGAGTATTAGTGTTCCTGTAATATTATTATGATAGTAAGAGATCGGAATCATACAAGACTCACCAACTGCTTTTAAACCAGCAAAGTGTATTACAGCATCAATATTATTTTCAGAAAAGACTTTTTCAAGAGCATTTTCATCTAAAATATCCAGTTCACAAAACTCAAGTTTTTTATTAGTTATTTCTTCTATACGCTTTAATGCCACCGGTTTACTATTAGAAAAGTTATCAACTACAATAATTTCATAGCCTGCATTTAATAGTTCAACACAGGTATGACTTCCAATATAACCTGCCCCTCCAGTAACTAAAATTTTCATTCTATCACTCCATTCATGTATCTACAGCCTTTATTTTCATATTTTTTTATAAGTACAATTATATGCTTACTACCAAATCATGTCAACAATCGTAAAAACTTCTCTAAGTTATTGACCACACTAGTCAATGGTACTATAATGTAATTGACTGATACGGTCAATTATTTTCTATTTAAAAAGAAAGGAGCCTACTAGAATGTTTTCTAAATTTTTAAACATAGAAGAAGAAAAACAGCAACGTATCTTAGACGCTGCCATGAAAGAATTTGCACAAAAGGGTTTTGAAAAAGCATCAACAAATGAAATCATTAAAGAAGCAAGAATTTCAAAAGGCTTATTATTTCACTATTTCAATAACAAAAAAACCTTGTATTTGTTTTTATATGACTATTGTCTGGAACTGTGCATGAATGAGTTTTACAAAAAAATCAACATGGATGAAAAAGATATTTTTATTAAATTGCGTCAATGTTTGCATATAAAATTAGAATTATTAAAAAAATATCCTGAAATTTTTGGATTCGTTGAAGTATCATATAGGGAAAGACTATATGAAATAAAAAGTGATTTACAGCTTATTAATGAAAGCTTTCTAGTTAGTAGCTATGCTAAAATATTTCAAAACATAGACACTTCAAAGTTCAAGGAAGGTCTAGATATAGAAAAATGTGTTAAGATTATAATTTGGGCTATTGATGGTTTCGGAGCTGAAGCCATGAAAAACGAGAAATTATTAACTTCAAATAGAGAGAGTTACGAAAAAGCTTTTGTGGAAGCAGATGTTTATATGGAAGTTTTAAAAAATTGTTTTTATAAATAAGGTCAGCTATTTAAGTGGCTAGCCTACTAATAAAGGGAGGTCTTGTTAATGAATGTTATTGAACTAAAAAGTCTAACTAAAAATTATGGTAACGCGCGAGGTATTACTGATGTAAGTTTTAATGTGGAAGAGGGAGAAATCTTTGGGTTTATCGGTCCAAATGGTGCTGGAAAATCCACTGCGATTAGGACATTATTGGCACTTATTTACCCAACCAGCGGAAGTGCCACAATTTTCGGAAAAGATTGTATAAAGTTCTCTCCTGAAATAAAAAAGGAAATAGGATATTTACCTTCAGAAGTATTTTATTATGACAAAATGAAGGTTATAGATCTTTTAAAGTATTCTGCTAGCTTTTATAAAAAGAATTGTGATATAAGAATAAAAGAATTAGCTGAAATTATGGATCTTGACCTAAATAAAAAAATAGATGATTTATCCTTTGGAAATAAAAAGAAGGTAGGAATTGTTCAGGGGTTACTCCATGAACCAAAACTTATTATACTAGATGAGCCTACTAGTGGATTAGATCCTTTAATGCAGCAAAAATTCTTTGATTTATTAAAAGAAGAAAATAAAAAAGGTGCCACCATTCTATTCTCCTCTCATATTTTAAGCGAGGTTGAAAAGTTATGTCATAGAGTTGCGATTATTAAAGAAGGAAAATTAATTAAACTAGAGAAAATTAGCACCTTAAAAGAAAATAAACATAAAAAATTCAAAATTGAGACTAAGCTAGATCTAGATAATGAGTACTTCAATATTCCAGGAATAACTAAATTAGAGGTTCAAGATAATATTGTTAGTTTCATATTTAGAGGTAATATTAATTCTATTATGAAGAAACTTTCAGCCATAGAAATAACAAACCTTTGGATAGAAGAGCCAGACCTTGAAGAAATCTTTATGCATTACTATAAAAAGGAGGACTAGAAAGCTATGAATATTTATTTACATGAATTAAAGGCTTATAGAAAATCCACGATTATATGGACTTGTTCCCTAGTTTTAATTGTTATCCTATTCATGTCCATGTTTTCTTCAATTTCACAAAATGCTACTGATTTTGAAAAAACGCTTCAAGGTATTCCTGAAGCTGCGCAAAAGGCTATTGGACTTTCCTTAGATACCTTCTTTTCTCTTTTAGGTTTTTACTCCTATCTGTTTTTATATGTATTGTTATGTGGAGCAATCCAGGCTATGAATCTAGGGACTTCAATTATATCTAAGGAAGTTCGGGAGAAAACTGCAGATTTTCTTTTAACTAAACCTGTTACTCGTAATCAAATAATGACTGCAAAACTTTTAGCAGTATTAACCTCCTTAGTGATTACTAATGTAGTTTATTTTATTGCTTCTCTAATCATGGTGAACTCGGTTAAAACACAGTCCTTTAGTTTGAAGATATTCTTTATGATCTCTATTACACTGTTTTTTGTTCAGCTTATGTTTATGACTATTGGAATTATTATTTCCGTGGTTTCCCCTAAAATTAAGTCTGTACTTCCAATTTCACTAGGGGTGGTATTCGGATTTTTCATGTTAGGGATGCTGAGTTCTAATATAGGAGATACTGCCTCACGTTTTTTAATCCCTTTTAAATATTATGATTATGCTTACATTATTAAAAATTCATCCTATGAAATTTCTTTTATAATTGTAGAAATTATATTTATACTAGTTACTATTTTGGCCAGTTACATGATATATGATAAAAAAGATATCCATGCAGTCTAATTTATTTAAAGGAGGTGTTGTAGATGAATATATTTATTAGAGAGATGAAAGCGCATAGAAAATCACTTATAATCTGGGGTATTTCCATAATGTTCATGGTTGTGGCTGGTATGGCTAAATATACTGTAATATCCTCAGGTGATTCCATGAATGAACTTATGAATAGCATGCCTAAAGGTTTGCAAGCTATAATGGGTGGAGGAGCTATAGATTTAACAAAAGCCAGCGGGTTTTATGGAATGCTTTTTCTATACTTAGTTTTAATGGCCGCTGTTCATGCTGCTATGCTGGGTGCGGATATTATTTCAAAAGAAGAACGAGATAAAACCTTTGAATTCCTAATGGTTAAGCCCGTTTCAAGGAAAACAATCATTACTTTTAAGCTATTAGCTGCTCTTGCTAACTTAATAATATTTAATATTATCAACTTAGTTTTCTCCATAATGATAGTAAACCAATATGCTAAAGGTGAGTCAGTAAATGGTGATATTGCTATATTGATGATGGGTATGTTTATCCTGCAGCTTATATTTTTCTTCATTGGTACATCAATAGCAGCAGTAAGTAAAAATCCAAAAACCTCAACCTCATTGTCTACAGGAATACTCTTGGCTACCTTTATCTTATCAATAATTATTGATTTGAATGATAAACTTATAAATTTAAAATACCTTACTCCCTTTAAATATTATGAGGCAAAAAATTTGATGTATGGTGGCGGCCTTAAACCTGTTTTTCTAATCTTGTCCCTTGTAATTATTGGAGTTTTATTCCTTGCCACTTATAGATTTTATGAAAAGAGAGATTTAAACGTATAGAATATAGCTGTTTTTTATAGAGGAAAAAGGTTGTGTGAAATTATTTATTCACACAACCTTTTTAATTTTAACTAATACTCTCCAATCTTTTCCTCTATAAAACTTAAAAAAGTCTGAGCAGCTATGGATAAAGGTACTTTTTTATGAGAGATAATTCCTATTGTCCTTTTAGATATTTGAGGAGTAACTAGTATTTCAGTCAAAGAACCTTCTGAGAGTTCTTTGTTAATAAAATCTTTAATAACCACCGTAACTCCTAACCCAATTTTAGCAAATTCTATTAACAAATCCATATTACTAACCTCTATCTCAGGTTTCACCAATATATTATTATTCATAAAATATTGATCTATATACTTTCGCGCAATATTATCTGATTCAAGTAGCATAAAACTACATTTTGAAAAAACCTCATTAGGTTTTATTATGCCAAAAGGTTGAAGGTATTCTTTACTTGCAACAAAGGTGTCTTGTAAATTGGCTAACTCTATGTAATTATAAGACCCGGCATTAAAAGGAATACTTACTAATCCAAAATCAATAATCCCCTCTTCCACCAGTTTTATAGTTTCAAAAGTGGTTTTATTTATGATTTTAATTTGAATATCGGGATACTTACTTATAAATTGTTTTAGGCGTGGAATAAGATAATATTTGCACAAGGTTGTACTAACTCCAAGTTTTATAATCCCATGTTCTCTTTTTTTAAGTTTACTTAGAATTTCTTCACCCACTGAGATTTCTTTTATTGCTCTTTCAACATATTCAAAAAAAATATCCCCCTCATTAGTTAACTTTACACCTCTAGAACTTCTTAAAAATAAAGTAATACCAACAATGGTTTCTAACCGTCTTATAGTTTTACTTACTGCAGGCTGACTTATGTACAACTGTTCTGCTGCCTGAGAAATATTGCCACACTTAGCAACGGTATAAAAAACTCTATATAATTCTAAATCATTACTCATACTATAACTCCTTGTTATAACAAATATAATTAATATATATTATAATTATATATTAAAATAGTTTATAATAACATATAGAAATAAAAGTTTAATTAATTTACGTTAAATTGATAGAAGAGGTGATTTTATTATGTCCGGTAAAACATTATATGAAAAAATTTGGAATAAGCATCTAGTACATGAAGAAGACGCAGCAAGGAGTATTATTTATATCGACCTTCATTTAATGCATGAGGTTACATCTCCTCAAGCCTTTGAGGGTTTAAGGCTTGCAGGAAGAAAGGTAAGGCAACCAGGTTTAACTTTTGCTACCATGGATCATAATGTGCCTACAGTTGATAGGTATAATATTACTGATCCCATTTCAAAACAGCAGATTGATACACTTTCAAGCAATTGTAAAGAATTTGGAGTTACACTCTTTGACTTAGATAGTGAAAACCAGGGTATTATACATGTTATCAGCCCTGAACTCGGCCTAACCCTTCCTGGAAAAACTATAGTTTGTGGAGACAGCCATACTGCTACCCATGGTGCTTTTGGAGCTTTAGCCTTTGGCATTGGTACAAGTGAAGTTGAACATGTTCTTGCAACTCAATGTCTTCCTCAGGAAAAGTCAAAGACAATGAATATAAAGGTTATAGGGAACCTAGGTTTCGGAATAACAGCCAAGGACGTAATCTTAGGGATTATAGGCAAATATGGAACAGGTTTCGCTACAGGTTATGTAATAGAATTCACCGGAGAAGCTATAGTAAAAATGACTATGGAAGAAAGACTTACAGTTTGTAATATGGCTATAGAAGCTGGTGCAAGAGCTGGTCTCATAGCTCCAGATGAAACTACTTTCAAATACTTAAATGGAAGAGAATATGCTCCAAAAGGAACTGCTTTCGATGTGGCAGTAGAAGAGTGGAAAACGCTTCCTTCAGATACTGATGCAGTTTATGATACTGAAATAGTATTTTATCTAGATACTTTAGAACCTCAGGTAACTTGGGGAACAAGCCCAGGAATGGGTTCCGGAATTACTGGACTGGTTCCAGCTCCTGAAAACTTTAAAACTTTAGATGAGCAAAAGGCTACTGAAATTGCACTAGCATATATGGGTCTTACAGCAGGTACACCAATGAGTGCTATCGAAATTGATTATACTTTCATTGGTTCCTGTACAAATGGTCGTATTGAAGATCTGCGTGCCGCTGCTAAAGTTGCAAAGGGGCATTTTGTATCTCCAAGGGTTACTGCAATTGTTGTTCCAGGCTCCCAGAAGGTAAAGCTACAGGCTGAAGCGGAGGGATTAGATAAGATATTTACAGCAGCAGGTTTTCAGTGGAGAGAATCTGGTTGTAGCATGTGTCTTGCCATGAACCCAGACGTTTTACAACCTGGACAGCGCTGTGCTTCAACCTCTAATAGAAACTTTGAAGGTCGTCAAGGACGTGCTGGAAGAACCCATCTTGTATCGCCTGCCATGGCTGCTGCTGCTGCAATCGCTGGTCATTTTGTAGATATTAGAGATGTAAATGCCTTAGATAAAAGTTAAGAGGAGTGATATTAAATGGAACCTTTTGTTAAACTTACTGGGGTAGTTGCCCCTTT
>JACMJL010000301.1 GCA_014380625.1 Clostridiaceae bacterium | reverse complement strand
ATTTTATAGAGCGGATAAGGCTAGAGCTGGTAATAATGAAGGTTCAGGCTTAGGGCTTTCTATAGCACAATCTATTGTTAAGGCACATGGTGGTAAAATTTCTGTACTTAGCACATTAGGAAAAGGAACTGTTTTTAAAGTTAGTTTATAAATTGATGTGTTTTTTTCATTACTTTAGTACATTTTGTACCTTAATATCATACGCTTAAAGTTAACCCTCCAGACTCCTACAATGGATAAATTATCCCTATGAAAGTATTAATAAATGTGGGATTGTAGCACATAATATTACTGTGATAAATTGAATTCATATTCAGCCTTAAAAGCTGAATATTGATTAATTAGTCATAAGAATAATTTTAGAGCAAATCCCGGTCACAAAACTTCACTTCTATTCCAATAAACTTAGAATGAATTCACTTCTCTTGTTTAAGTTACTCTTACCTCAGGTCTAAACTGCTTCTAAAATTAATATTTAAATAGGTGCTTGACCATTTATTTAAGTGATTTGTAAATATGATATTATTATACTTCTAGGATTGGCTAAAAGATAATTTATTTATTGAATTACTATAGAAGCAGTATATTCATAGGGTAATTCATATTCATCAAGTGTTTCAATAGTAGTTTTTCTTGAACGTTTATCGTAGAAACTTTGCTTAGCTACCGATTCAAGTATAAACATCAGGTTATCTATTTGAGATAACTTTAGACCTATAGTATCAAGAATTTTAATATTTCTATTTTTTATTTCCTTGTAAAATTTTAACATGCTGATTCTTTTATTGAGTTTCTTATACATTGATATATAGAGCATTGCGAACATATTTGACGTAAGAACTAACATCGTCAGCCTGCCATAGATAACACAATCAAGGCAGTCACTGTTTATATTGCCTAATTTATCGATTCCATTGATGCCCTTCCAACTTTTAAAAATAAGTTCGATTTGCCATCGAATTCTGTAAACATCACAAATACTTTCAGCAGAAATCATTTCTTCTGTTGTGTTTGTAATTAGCATGTTATAGCCTAATACTTCACTTTGTAATTTTGAAATAGTTTCACCCTTTTTACGGGCGGTTTCATTGGTTTTTCTTCTTCTTTCATTAGCGATAGCTTCAGGAAGCTTAACAGCCACAAGTCGGCAGAGGAGTCTGTTAGTTTTAGTACCTCCAACGTACACATAAGTATCTAATACCCCGTTTCTTGAGTTTTTTAGAAGTGTCAGTATACTTATTTTCTCGAATTTTCCTTCCTTAGAAACATGGTCAATATAGAATAGTGCATTGCTCTTTACCCTACTTAAAAAATAGGCACACTTAGCTTCAAGTTCTTTAAATTTGGCTGTATCAAAATACCCTAAATCTACTATTATCAAATCATTTTTCTTAGCTTGTTTTACTATCTCAGCCATGTACTTTGAATCATTTTCAGTGGCATCTACAATGTCTATCTTTTTATATGTTTTTGTTAATATATTGAACATTACCTGGATTTTCAAGGCTGATTTTGCATTTGTGCCTCCAAGCCCCTTCCATGACTTTGCTAACTTATCAGGTAAGGATAATGTTGAAGCATCACATACAAATACACTACTAAATTGCTTTAGTATTTTTACTGTTTCAACTGATATAGCTTGCTTTGTAGCGCATTCCATTGAACTTCTAAAAACCTCTTTTATTAGAAATCCACCCATCTTTAATCTTTGATTAATTGCAGAAGATGTAATTTTAAGTCCAGGTTGTATATCCATACATGTCGTAGTTATATCTTTAACTGTAACATCTGATTTATTTAAAATACCAATTACAAAAGCTTTTACAAATGTTAATGCTTCTAACTTTCCAGCTCTCTTTGTAAATCCTACATTTATGGCAATTTCATTAATCCTCTTTGCACAAAAAAAATTCATAAAGTTCTTTAAAATGGATAAACTAATTCTTGAATAATTATTAATAGCAATCTACCGCCTTCCTATTTAGGATGTGTCATAGTGGTAGGTTGTCTATTTTTTTGCTATTTTAATTTATGTAAGTTTATCCAAGATAGGTATGCGATGGCTTAACTTTACGCATATGAATCACAACTATTCATCAAGATCAATGGAATTATCCTGTAGGCGAGATGTAAACTTCATGTTTCTT
>JACMJL010000035.1 GCA_014380625.1 Clostridiaceae bacterium | reverse complement strand
ATGAAATTAAAAATGATAAAGGAATTATAACACCAATGTATTTGAAAATCATCTCTGTAATACTTCTTATAATTTTTTCTCTTATAATCTTTTATATGGTTCAGAGATAAGTTTATAAAAAGTTTCAAAATATTGCAAAACAAGTTGGTATAGATAGAATACTAGCAGAAGTATTACCAGAAGATAAAGCAAATGAAGTAAAAAAACTTCAAGCAGAGGGTAAAAAGGTTGCTATGGTTGGGGATGGAATTAATGATGCACCAGCAGTGGCACAAGCAGACATTGGAATAGCTATAGGGTCTGGTACAGACATAGCAATTGAATCAGTAGACATAGTACTTATGAGAAGTGATCTTATGGATGTACCTACTGCGTTGCAACTAAGTAAGAAAACAATAACCAATATCAAACAAAATTTATTTTGGGCCTTTGGGTATAATATTCTTGGAATACCTGTTGAAATGGGAGTGCTATATATATTTGGTGGTTCACTTCTAAATCCAATAATTGCAGCATTGGCAATGAGTTTTAGTTCAGTTTCTGTATTAACTAATGCATTATGCTTAAAGGGCTTTAAGCCATTAAGATAAATTTCCTGTTTGTAAGTGAAATTCAGATGAAGCTATAAAGGCAGCTATTGAAGATGCAGGATATGATGTGTTAGGAATATAAAAATCTTAATCAAAACACCAAAATTGAAATATACAAAGGCCCAAGCACTGTACAAAATATAGTGTTTGGGTCTTTTATTAATATAAATATAGATAATCATTCTCAACTGCATTTGATAATCATCTTCATAATTTCTACACATTTTTTTGTTATACTAACTAATGTTCACAAAAAAAAGGGAGGACATCAAATGAAAAAGTCAGTTAAAAACACATGTAAAGAAGCTGTTTTTCCATACTTGGTCTATGTTTTATTCTTTTTAGGTATGGGGTTAACCTCTGGGTCAATAGTTCATATGCCTATAGACCCACAGAAATATACAATTATCTTGTTTATTGGGATGGCTATATTTGTTGTAGCTTCTCTGCTAAATGAAACTGTTATAGATAAGAAAAATCTATCTGTAATTAGCACTATTAGGCTTGTGGTTTTTTCATTATTACTTTCAGTTGGTATTGGAATGATTAGCGGAGGAATTCAGCATTTTGAAGATGTAGCAAAATATGCTGGTTATCTAATCCCAGGTGGAATATTGCTTTCCTTTATAAGTTATCTATTTAGATATGACCTAAAGCTTGGACTCAAAAGGGCTGTGTCTTTATTTACAATATTGTTAATAGCTATAATATCTTTAAGTTTCACCTTAAAAGGTGTAGCTGCAAAAATGCCTGAAGGAGAGGGTCATAGCCACGGGGATGAGGCAGTAGTTACTAACTCTATAATTGTAGAAGGTAACGCAAGTACTGCAATAACGAAAGCTTCTAGCTATTACTTTACTGCCAATGAAGAAGGCACTATAACCAAACTTGATTCTGTAACAAATCGAATTTTAGTTACTATGAAAGTAGATGGAATTATTCATAATGTTCAAATGTCACCAGATAACAAGATATT
>JACMJL010000007.1 GCA_014380625.1 Clostridiaceae bacterium | reverse complement strand
TATGAAAAGTAGTTACATTTTAGTCATATAGTTTCATAAAAGATACTAAGGGAGTGTTTTTAATGGTTGAAAAAGTGGTAAATATTACAGAATGTCCACCAAATGTTGAGTGTTCTATAGAGAAGGTATTAGATGTTTTAGAAGGTAAATGGTCATTTTTAATTATTAAGAATCTTTTTGAGGGAACTAGAAGATTTGGAGAACTTAGAAAAGCCCTTCATGAAGTTAGTCCTAAAACTTTAACAATGAGACTTAGGGAACTTGAGATAAATGGCATAATAGAAAGAAAATCCTATGCCACAATTCCACCTAAGGTAGAGTATTCTTTAACTGAAAAAGGAAGAAGCCTGGATAAAGTAATAAAAGAGATGAAATTATGGGGATCTATTTGGACCTAGTATAGTATTTGTCAGAATAATACTATCTCAGCCAAGCTAGCAAGTCGTGACGGACTTCCTCAAAAGAAGTCGGTCACGTTGAGTCTCTGTCAAGTATCCTGCTAAGACAACTTTGATTGACACTTCTGGTGACTCCCTTCACCCTGTAGAGTCTTGCTTATAAGAGAAGGGTGTCACCACGTCTCACACTATTTTTAAGATAGATTTACTTTTTAATGTTGAGGGAACAGCGGTTTAATTCCATTAGCTAATACCCGTAGTTGATTTTCTTCCTCAGGAGTTATAGCTTTAAAATCCTTAGCAACCTCTACAGCCCATCTAAAAAATTTCATGTAGCCTGGTGGTATTGCAGCTGTTACGCCCTGTGAAAGTGTATAACGGTAGGCTAATTTGGCTAGCGCTTCATCGTCAATAGGCTCGTACCATGCTTTAGGATATTTTTTAACAGCGCCTTCAGCCCAATCAGTTTTTGCCATAGCCTTTAATGCTAGAATACCCATAGCTTTTGATTTTGCTAATTGGAGTACTTTTGGGGAGAAATTTGCATTAAATATGTTTACCCAATTTATAGGAAATAATACTGAATCGAAATCATATCTTTCCATTAGGGCAAAAGCTGCCTCCTCTGAATGAGCTGAAAATCCAATATGCTTTATAAGGCCTTCTTTTTTTGCTTTTAAATATGTTTCCATGGCACCCTCAGGGCTGAAAATTTCCTCTACATCTTCTAAAGTTGTAACAGCGTGAAGTTGATATAGATCAAAATGGTCAGTTTTTAGTTTTTTCAAGGACCTATGAAGAAGTTCCTCTGACCCCTTTTTACTTCTACTTTCTGTTTTGCAAGCTAAGAAAATTCCATTTCTCTTTCCTACTAAAGCTGGACCTAAATGGTCTTCGGCATCAGAATAGGTGGGTGCAACATCAAAGTAATTTACTCCCGCATCAATAGCTTCCGACACATAATTATTTGCTTCACGTTGCTCAACCTCTGCAACTATAATTCCACCAAAGCCCACAATGGATAGATGCTCTCCTGTTAGTCCTAAAATACGTTTTTGCATTTATTAACTCCCTTCATATATAATAACCCATCTATAATTGTAGCATAAATTTATATAATAAAATAACTTTTGCAGTAATACATATTGCTTTATAATTTGTATAAACTATAATTGTGAGTAACAATATTTATTAACTAGATGGAGGAAGATATGACAAAAAATAATAATAAGACCAAAAATCAGAAACAAAATAAAGCGCCAAGTAATAATAAAGGTAATAGTCAAAGCATGAACACTCTTCAAACTACAGCTTCACATAAAAATCCTAATCCCAAATCATAAAAAACTGTCATTGCAATTTACTTTGCAATGACAGTTTTTTTCTAGCTTATTAATAATTATTATGTTATTTTTTAATTTCGCCATATTTCCTAGCTGCTTTCCAAGTCTTGCTGTACAATGATTTAGGGTTATCATTAGGTTTAAGGCCTCTTGATTCTTCTCTAATAATAGCTTTTGCGATCACCTTAAACTTCTTAAAATCTCCTACATAAACATCCTCACCAAGCAAATTTTTTGATATTAGCTCATTTAATTTCTTGTTAACAGCCCTATCAAAATTGTTCATCCTATCCTCTCCCATGCTTAATTTAAAGTCACAAGAATATTATTATCGTTATTATCATGGTTTATCCAATTAACTAGCAAAATCACATCTTTATTTTTTAATTATACCTCCATAATAATAGGGAAAATTATAGGTCTTCTTTTTGTCTTCTCGTATAGAAATCTTTCGATAGATCTTTTCATATTTGATTTTAATACGTACCATTCTATGATATTGTTTTCTAAACAATTATTAAGTTCTTTTATAGCTATTTCTTTTACTTCATTAATTAATGCCTCAGATTCTTTAACGTATACAAAACCTCTAGTGATTATATCTGGACCGGCTATGATACTATAAGATGCTCTTTCTATAGTTACTACAACTGTAAGCATACCATCTTGAGCTAAATTTCTTCTATCTCTAAGCACTATATTTCCTACATCACCTACTCCGATTCCATCTACAAATATATCACCTGTAGGAACTCTTCCTGATATACTAGCCTCATCTTGGTTTAACTCTAAAACCTGACCAGTCTCTAGAGTGAAAATGTTTTGTCCTTCCATACCCAACTTCTGTGCTAATTTAGCATGGTGTCTCAAGTGTCTATACTCACCATGAACGGGCATAAAGTACTTAGGATGAACTAATGTATGAATTAACTTTAATTCCTCTTGGTAAGCATGACCAGATACATGTACTTCTTCTAAATCTTCATAAATTACATCTGCACCTTTTTTAAACAACTGATTAATCAGCCTAGATATAAGTTTTTCATTTCCTGGAATTGGGGAAGCAGAAATAATAAATAAATCCTCTGGTTCAATTTTAATTGTTTTATGGGTAGAAAAGGCTATTCTAGCTAGAGCAGCCATGGGTTCGCCCTGACTACCAGTGGTTATTATGGTTATCTGCTTATTAGGGTAGTTATGTAATTCTGCTACCTTTATAAGGTAATCTTCTGGTATATGTAGATATCCAAGTTCTAACGCTACCTGTGAAACATTTTCCATACTTCTTCCACTGAAGGCAATCTTTCTTCCATATTTAATAGAAGCATTTACTATCTGCTGAATTCTATGAATGTTTGAGGCAAATGTCGCTACTATAACTCTTCCTTGGCTATTTGAAAATATTTTAATTAAAGTTTCTCCTATAGCCTTTTCTGAAATTGTGTGTCCCAGACGTTCTACATTAGTGCTATCTGCCATAAGTAGAAGTACTCCATGCTTTCCTAAATTTGAGATGCGTTCTAAATTCATAACTAATCCATCAATTGGTGTATAGTCTATTTTGAAATCTCCAGTATGGACTATTACACCCACAGGTGTATGAATTGCAATGGCGCAAGAGTCTGCTATGCTGTGAGTAACTCTTATAAACTCTATTTTAAAATTTTGTGTTTCTATTACATCTTCAGCATTTACTCTATGAAGTTCGCTATCTAAAAGTAGATTATGTTCTCTTAATTTATTTTCAACTAGACCTAAAGTCAATCGTGTACCGTAAATAGGTACATTTAATTGCATTAAAATATATGGTAACGCACCTATATGATCCTCGTGTCCATGAGTAAGAAAAATACCTTTTACCTTAGATCTGTTATTTAATAAATAAGTTATGTCTGGAATTACTAAATCAACACCGTACATCTCCTCATCTGGAAACGCGATACCACAATCTATAACAACGATTTCGTCTTTATACTCAATAGCTGTTATATTCTTACCAATTTCTCCAAGCCCTCCTAATGGAATAATCCTAACACTATTTTCATTTATCACTAAATCCCTTCCCTTATCATTATATTAATTTTTTACTCCTTTTATTTTGCCTTAAAATTCAAGATTTAATACTCCTTCTTTTTAACATTTCCATTTTAAAAGAAAATATTATATAATAAAGCTGAAGGGGGAATAAGAATGGTATATATAATACTTTTAATAGCGTTATTAAACATAATCGGAATGATACTTTTTCGAAATAATAAAAAAATACTTTTAGGTTTATGTATAGCACCCCTATTTCTTGCAGGTATAGTAGCGGTTCTAGTAGCGTTTAGGTAAATTAAATTTATTTTAAGATTTTACCCAAAATGAAATTTAAGTCGGGGTAATGAATCGCCACAACTTTATTATGTTTATCGGTTTCCAATCCAATATCAATTGACATTTTTTCAGAAGCCATTTCTATTAAGGCTATTTGATCTATAGAAATTTTATATATTTCATTTTTATCTGTAAATAAGCTCTCAGTGAGTAGAGTTCCACATATTTTACAAAATGAAGTTTTATTGCCTATGATCCCCAGGTTTCTTTTGCATTGAGTACATTGTTTATTCATAAATCACCCTCCATATTTATTAACTTGACTAGTTGTCCTCATATATTAGAGCAACATCTTTAGAATTTTAAATAATTATAAATGAAAATAATTCTATTTTCATTTATAATATGAATAAAGAGGTGAGAGTATGATAAAGAATATAGAAAAGGTTTTAAATGTAAGTGAAACAAGATTGCGTTACCGCAAGAAAGAGACTATGAGAGGGCTATATTTTAAAGAAATGCTTTCTAGAATGAATGAGTCTAAAAATAAAGAAGGTAAAAATAAAGAAAATAAAGAAAATAAAGAAAATAAAGAAAATGACCATAAAGAATCTGTAGTAGATAGTTCAAGTAAGGGACTTGATACGGAAGGAACCTTTTTAGATAGGTTATGTTAAAAGGTATGAAATGCTTTACATAAACTTCATAAAAATTCTATACCTAGTTAATAATGCTGTTATATTATTTTAATAGGGGATTGAATTTAAGGGGTGATATATGTGGCATTAATTGAAGGTTTGCAAATAGGAGATGGAATAGTTGTAAAAGATTTAAAGGGTGTAGAAGCTTATAAGCAAGTAGTTAAGTATGCTTATAAAGGATATAGAGTTAGAAACTATGGCGATGGATTTGGTGAAATTAAAAGAGTTGAGCAATGTGATGTTGTTAGAAATATGACAAAAGAAGAGTGTAATGAAATTCAAAGATTAGTTGGCTAATACATATTATGATGAATAATTTGTGATTATATAGGATTAGAGAAGGAATTTCTTTAATCCTTTTTTATATATATGATTAACAACAAGACTTTAAATAAACCTGCAATAATGTTAAAATTATATTTTAGTTAATACTGTAAAGTAGAGGAGATGGAAAATGCATGAATGTAGATTCAATTATTTTTGATTTAGATGGAACACTATGGGACTCCACTGAGGTGGTGTTAAAGGCCTGGGACATTGTTCTACATAACAACAAAGAGATTAAAGATCCTATTACGCGCCAAGTATTACAAGGTCTTATGGGAATGCAGGTTAAACAAATTGGTGATAAACTATTTCCTTATCTAGAACAAACTCAGCAGATGAAGATAATGGAGCTTTGTTGCAAGGAGGAATTACAATTACTCCTAAGAGAAGGGGGAATACTTTACCCCGGATTAGAAAATGTTTTGAAGGAGCTATCGAAAAGCTATTCACTATTTATAGTTAGCAACTGCCAGAATGGATACATAGAGGCTTTTTTAGAATATCATAAGCTTGGTCAGTATTTTAAGGATATTGAATGTGCTGGTAACACTGGTTTAGTAAAAGGCGAAAATATTAAAAAAGTTATGGATAAACATAACCTAAAATCTTCTTTATATGTAGGAGATACTCAAGCGGATTGTGATGCTGCAAGGTTAGCAAATATACCTTTTATATTTGCTAATTACGGATTTGGTGAAGTCAAGAGTTATGATTATGTTATTTGTAAATTGGAGGATATATTAGAATTATTAGAATATTAATTAAAATCCAATAGTATAATTTACAAGTATACTTTTGGGGGCTTTTTATGAGCAGAATAAATCAAAAAAATTTATCAATGGAAGTTACTGCAAAGGAAAAAAAACTTGTTCTGAGTGTTATGAAAAAATATGATTTCGAAGTACATAATATTATTAAAGCACGTAGCGCCTATAAACTAGAAACTGATAAAGGAAGTATTTGTTTAAAAAGAATGAAACATGGTAAGAATAAAGCTCATAATGGTAATTTATTAGTAAAAGAATTAAACCATAATAATTTTTATAACACTTCTAAATATATTTGTACAAAAGAAGGGCTTTTATTTGTTAACATAAATAAGTTGGTTTTCTATGTGACGGAATGGATTAATGGATATGAGTGTGACTTGGGAAGTATAACTGAAGCTGAAAACTGCAGTAAACTATTAGCTGAATTTCACATCGCTACTAATAAGATTAACACTAAAGGTTTTGATATTAAAAACAATTTGAAAAACTGGCCAGAAATATTTAATGGCAATTTAAATGATTTAGAAAGGTTCAAGAGTGTAATTCAACGTAAAAAATTAAAAAGTGAATTCGACTTAAAATATCTAAGTCATATAGAAAGTTTTTATAATACAGGCAGGTCTTTAATTGGATTATTAGATGCTTCTGATTATTATAAACTCTCCAAAGCAGCAATGGAAAACAAAACCATTTGTCATGATAGCTTTTATTACCAAAATATAATTAAAGCAGAAGAAAAGTATTATATTATTGATCTAGATAGTATTATAATAGATTTACAAATAAATGATCTTGGGAAGTTTATTAGGAGATTGATGTATAAAACAGAATACCAATGGAATTTTGATAAGGCTTTATTAATTATAAATGCTTATAATAGTGTATACAAATTGTCTAAAAATGAATATGAAGTTATGATAGCCTTAATTATGTTTCCACATAAATTTTGGAAACTCGGTAAAAAGAGATATGAAAAATATAAAAATTGGAATGAAGCAAAATATCTTCATAAACTCGACAGACTCATTAATTATCATGAGCCTCAACAGAAGTTTTTAAAGGAATATGTGGCATATGTTGACAAATTATTTTAGTTTTATTGAAGAGATAATTACAAAAACCTGTTATAGCTCAAGCTATAACAGGTTTTTGTAGATATTTGGATATTAAATGTTGTCACCATTAGCTAATGACTAATCAAATTATCTTTGCATTGAATGTAAAGGATTTCTCAACTATAATAAGTATATAGTAATTAAGAAATTGTTTCTGCAGAAATTTTTAATGATTACAAAAAAGTATAGGGGGAACGATAAATGTCAAACCTTCAAACAAACACTAAGGGAAAAGCTCAAGAAAGAGTACAGAAATTCGGAAGTTTTTTAAGCGGAATGGTACTTCCAAACATAGGTGCATTTATAGCATGGGGACTAATAACAGCTTTATTTATACCAACAGGTTGGTTACCAGATGCTTATTTTGCTAAATTAGTAGGTCCAATGATCACTTACCTTCTACCATTGCTAATTGGATATACTGGTGGTAAAATAGTAGGCGGAACAAGAGGCGGAGTAATTGGTGCCATTGCAACTATGGGAGTTGTAGTTGGAGCAGATATTCCAATGTTTATGGGCGCAATGATAATGGGACCTTTAGGCGGACTAGTAATTAAGAAATTTGATGGACTTGTAGAAGGAAAAATACCAGCAGG
>JACMJL010000300.1 GCA_014380625.1 Clostridiaceae bacterium | reverse complement strand
AAGGTCTATTTAATTCATCTGATGTATAGATAGAATGGGCATGTCTTACTAAATATATATTAGTATTCATTGTTGTCTCTTCTGCCTCTCATTTAAATATTTTTTTAATGTTGCTACATGCATTGGATAAAAATCATCTTCCTTATTATCTAGCAACTCTATTAATTCATCTATTGAAACCCATCTAATATTTTTAGTCTCATTTGTTTTATCTAATAATTTCCCTTGTACTGTACATATAAATGTTTGAACCATAATAGGGTACGTACCCTCAATATTTTGAGAACAAGCAAAGGGCATATAATTTATAACCTTGTAGCCATTTGACATAATAGTCACTGATTCGTCTTCCCCAATAATTTCAGTGACATTAAGCCCAGTTTCTTCCCAAACTTCCCGTCTCAAGCAATTAAATATATTCTCAAATTCTCTAATCTTACCTGCTGGAATTTCTATTAATCCATTCTCTGCTCCACCATTCTCCTTACATCTCTCCTGAAGCAATATATAGTCAATTCCTTTTTCACTTTTAATTATAATTCCACCAACTCCTGGTTTTGCAAACACTTCCACTTTTAAGTCTCCTTTATGAAATTCTACAATAAACTTCGATATCATTTCCTTTAGCATTCTTAAACTCTAATACCAAGTTATTATTAAACAATTAAAATCTAAAACCATTAATATTAAAAATACTAAGCAACCTTCCAAAACCACTTTAGCACTTTCATATGAACCTAATCTTATAAGTCGCTAACTTTAACATCTACATGCAATTATACCATTTTATACTAATTCGTACTATAACGACCTTAATTCTTCTTCATAATTAATTTCTAAGCCTTTAAGATCAAGCCTTTTGGCTAATTCCTTTCTAATTTCCTTTTTAATTGATACTATATATGCCAGTTAATGCAATTCCTATCATAACAATTCTGTTTTGTTTAATGGATGCATCATAATATATATAAGAATTACTATATGTATCACCCATAAACAATCCTTTATTATTTACCTCGTTTAGAATTGTCATTACATCATTAGATGAAGTTGTGTATACATTAATTACAACTCTAAGAACCATGCAATCTTCACCTGTTTTACTTTCTTTCCAAGTCCCCATACTTTTTATTTGAGTCTCTGCTGCTGTTTTTGAAATTTCTCCAGTTGCAACTTTTAAGGTTATATCATTAAATTCTGATATCTTATCTCCATTATAATGAGTTGGATCTAATCTGAAATACCTTATTCTCCAGGCATCATTAATATCTGCTATTCCTGATTTCTTCTCTACTACAGGAGTAGGTGCTTTAGTTGTTAGTGCTTGACGGTTTAGTTTCAGTAACGGCTTGAGTTGTAGCAGGTTTAGGTGCTTCAGTAATAGCAGTTTCCTTTGGAACATTAGGCTTAACAGCTTCTTTAACTTCTGGTTTAACATCATCTTTCTTATCTTCAACTTTTGCCACCTGTGTATCTTTTGTTATAGTATCGGTAGCTTTATTAACACACCCTGATAACATAGAAATAGTTAAAATTCCTGAAATTAATACCGCAATAATCTTTTTCATTTCTTAATAACCTCACTAATTATATTTTTGTTTTACATCACATATTATAGTTAACTTTTACTGATAATCCCTTTGTAGCTTCTGCTTTCTTTCCTTCACAAGCAACCAAAAGTAATGTTGATACTATAACATTTAGTATTAATATTATTATATAGCTTTCTAAAACTTTACCATAAATTGTAATATAAGTAAATATACTGTCGAAATTTACATCATTTTATTACTTGTTGGTATAGGTATCAACAAACTTGTGTCGTTGCCTTTTTCCCCTAAATCAATTTCATAAATAAAAGATCTGCTACTACATCAAAATTAAACTGAATTTCTCCTAAGAGAATATTGCAGATACTGTTCTGTAATAACGACGCTCTTCATTTCCACAGATATACATTTATGTTACAATCTAAATATAATACATAAAACTTTTTATGCATAAGAATTATTTAAGATGAATGATTGCACTATTTAATTCCTATTTCTTTATTAGTTTGCGACAGGTCATCTATAGTTGCAATAGCCCCTACAAATGTGACCAATCTATCTATATTTTATTGAGACGTAATTGCAAAAAAGCAGTGCAAAGTATAAGCTCTGTGAGTTATGCTATGTGCCAAATAGGAGGACAAGCGATTGATAAAAGAATTTATTTTTAAGAACTTTTTCTTTATTGCCAAACTAATAATATGTTTAGGCGTTGCTTTGTGTTTATACGCTGGACAGGTAAAAAGAGAAAACAAGAAAAAAATAAGCAATGATGTTAAGAAAGATAATACAGATGTAGGAGAAAATAACATTACAAATAGCAGTGAAAAGCTAAACAAAAATACTGACATATTAATGGGTGTTGGAGTAACTGCAGTTGTAGTAGGAATTATTTTATTAGTCTTAGGAGTTGTGGCAATAATTATATTTATATACGTTCTGATACATCTTAAATCTCTATTTGATGCTCTTGAATAAATAGGCTCTCTATGAAGACGCTAATCATACTCTGTGTAAACTGTATAATCAAATAAGGACACAATTGTAAATTAAGATGCACTAAAAACTAAAATAGAGGGTGATTTTATTGAATAACATAGAAAAAGAAAAATGGGATAAACAAAAAACTATGGGAAAGAAGAAGTTTAAATTAGTTTATGGAGTTTGGGGTGTGTGTATTTCCATAATATACGGTATACTTACTATATTTTTCAATCCGAATTCAATAAATTATAATATTCTGGGTATACTTTTTAGGTTTATAATCTTTGCAATTATATTTGGATTAAGCGGAATATTAATGGGTGTTATGGATTGGAATGCAAAAGCAAAAAAATTTGATAATAAGTAAAGTCTATTGTATAACATAACTTAAATTACTTCTTCACTATATTCTTATGAAGTGAATTAACTAATAAAAATAGGTAATAAATCAAAGCGTCAGTGTTAATCTATAATCGGGGAAGTTTGATTTTCTTACAAGATTTACATTGCCATTTTTGAGAGTTACTACTTATAACTCATAAACTAATCCTGCTTTTGTTATTACGAGTTAAAAGTATTACAGTTGTTTATTCTAATATCATTATTCTGCAAATGAGCTTAATTCCCTTTAAATTATAGAAGTTTCAGTGATACACGCACAAATTTACGTAGGAAAGCCTTTTCGATAAAATCATAACTAAAAGGGTATTCTTAACCAGTAGTTAAAAATACCCTTTTTCGCTTTGGTTTTAAAATCACGTCACAATCTAAACAATTACGATACTCTCAACAGTTTAATATACTTGAAAATCCCACAAGGAGTAACCATACACTGTAGTTCTTGCTGTACCATACATTCTTACATATCTACCTGTTACAGATTTAGTGAATGTTATATTCTCAGTACCGCCTATTCCACCTGTTTTTGAGTAAGCATCAACCCAGGTTAAGTTGTCTGTCGATACCTGTATCTTATAGTCTTTTGCTGCTGCGGTCTCCCAGGTAAGTTTTGCTTTAGTTACAGTGTAGCTTGAACCAAGATCTACGGTGATCCATTGTGGGTCACTACTAGCAGATTCCCAACGGGTACCTGTAATATTACCATCAAAGGCCATTGCAGCTGTATTTCCACCTACAATTGAAGATGCCGTTGCTGTCTTATTGGAGGCTAAGTTGATATTGCTTACAGCTGGAGTACCATATACCTCAAAGCCCCACAAGGAGAAACCATAACCTGTTGTTCTTGCTGTTCCATACATTCTTACATATCTTCCTGTTACGGTTGTGGTAAAGGTTATATTTTCTACACCACCAGTTCCTCCAGTT
>JACMJL010000299.1 GCA_014380625.1 Clostridiaceae bacterium | reverse complement strand
CTTCTGTATTTCTGGACTTATCTCCCCTTTTAAACCTTTCAAATATTTCATCTTTGTCAAAATCCATTTCATAAGAGGAGATGTTTTTCAAAGTTATAATTATCTTATCACCCTGCTCCATTAAATCAATATACACTCTAGGAAGCTTCAAATAAGTCATCAATAAGAACCTTAAGCCTCTGAGATTTTCTATCTAAAATTTCAATATACCCCTCTGATTCTTCCTTGGATAAATCTTCTTTTTTAAGCAAATCCACATAAGTTATAATAGAAGTTAGTGGGGTTTTTAAATCGTGAGATACATTAGTTATGAGTTCAGACTTAAGCTTTTCACTTTTTATCTCATTTTCAAGAGCTTTTTTAAAGGATGACTTCATATTATTTATGTTATGGGCAAGCTTTGAAAGGTCGCCCCTACCCTTTACGTTTATAGTATAATTAAGATTTCCTATAACTATTTCTTCCGTTCCTTTAAGAATCATACCCAAATATCTATCACTTTTAAAGATATAGACTAGCATCAAAATCATGTAGCAAAATATATATACTATTGATAATAGTATAATGCCAGCGGAGTCATTTGAATCTAACAACAGACTAATAAATAGACATATTGTAATAACCCCAAGTAATAAAGTGAGTATCATAATTCCTCTTACCTTAAACTTAGTACTTTGAGCTCTAGGGCTATGTTTAATATAGTTAGACATTCTAAAAAGTAGTGATCTTTTTAGCTCTACTCTAAACTCCTCTTTATTTCTTTTTAAATTAATTACAACCCTTACATTTATAAAAAAGTAGAATATGTAAGCTGCTATAACAGTAAGGATATAAATTTGATTTAAATTATATGGAGAGTGAAAAAATACTGTTTTATTTATATATCTATCAATTTTATATGAATAGATTATAAATATTAGTATCCTTAAATCTAGAGGTACTTTATTATACCACTTAGTTAACCCTTCAATAAAAGTTAGATCCTCATTATTTTTCTTAAATAAATATATTAATAGAAAAAGTCCTATAATAAATGAAACAAACCATATCACTACCTCAGTAATAATTCTTTGTTTAACAGTATTATAATATATATAATTCCTATATATAAAACTAGTGTGTTTTATATCTTTAGGAATAATAAAATATCCCTCTTGAAAAGTGTTTATAAGCCATTTATTTAATGAGCCCAACGCCTTATTTTGATCATTATTATAGGATTGTTCAGGAAGTTTTATACTATACAAGGCATTATTTTTTATATATAGGTCTATATCTGAAACATCCATTTTTGCATTGCTATCTATAACATTGTTTTTTCCCCTTGTTATAAAGTATTTTATTTCGCTTGTTTCTCTGACAGCTCTCTTAATATACTCATAGTCCTTGTTTTTATACGCAATTATTTCTTTTTTAAAATCCTCTAAGGTTTTTGTATTTTTCTTTTTTAACTCCTCAAGTTCTTTAGCTCTTGCCTCTGTTAGCCTGTTAAACTTATCCTTATTCGCGTCATTTTCTGCTTCTAATATATCTTTTTTATACTTTTCATCAATTTCAATGTTTCTCATTCTCAAGCTAGAATCATACAGGCTTTTAGAGTTCAATAGTTCCGCTTTCGTAACCTTATATTCATCAGATTTCTGTGAATAATCTTTATATATGGTATTAAGGGCTTCTATATTATTTGCATAACTAATTAGTTCAATTCTAAATCGAGAGCTATTAAAATAGGGCTCTGATCCTAGATAATCTCTATTTTTAATAACGTCATCAACTGCTAATTTTGAAAGTCCAAACATATATGAACATATAATAAAAATTATAATATACCGATATTTATTTTTCGATTTTATATCCAATACCCCACACCACCTTTAAATATTTTGGTTCCTTTGGGTTTATCTCTATCTTCTCTCTTATCCTTCTTATATGAACTGACACAGTATTTTCCCCATTATAAAACTTTTCTTCCCAAACTCTTTCATAAATTTCTTCTATTGAAAATACCCTTCCCTTATTTGTCATAAGGAGTTCTAAAATCTTATATTCGATGGAGGTAAGACTCAGTTCCTTTTCATCTACTGTTACCATCTTTGAGTTTCTGTTTAAAATTAGACCTCTTACATTTATCTCAAATTCCTTCTCTTCATAATTTCCAAGGCTTGTATATCTCCTTAGTTGTGATTTAACCCTTGCTATCAATTCCATGGGATTAAAGGGTTTAGTTATATAATCATCCGCACCTATATTAAGACCTAATATTTTGTCCGTATCCTCTGATTTAGCAGACAGCATTATTATCGGAATATTTTTATCTTCCCTAATTTTATAAGTTGCCTTAATTCCATCCATCCTGGGCATCATTATATCCATTAATATAAGATGAATTTCTTCTGTTTTCAAAACCTCCATGGCCTCAATCCCATCTAGTGCTTGAATTACTCTTATACCCTCATTTTTTAGATATATTTCAATAGCTTCTCTTATTTCATCTTCATCGTCCACAATCAAAACGTTAAATTTGGTTATGATAATCACTCCTAAACTATATTATGCTTGGTAATTAAAGAATCCTTACAACTAGGTCTTTTTCATGAAAAATGCAAAAGCATCTTTATCAGAACCATTGGCTTTAGCTATAACTTTAATATTCCTAATATGATAGACCTTGTCCTTATAATCTTTTGCCTGATTGTCACAAATATAAGCATAATCGTAGTTGCCTTTTTTTACCCACTTCATAAATACATAGGTATGAGTTGGAAATCCAATCTCTTCTCCTTTACCATCTGTGGTAAAACATATGTCTCCAGGTTTTAAGCCCTCATAATTGCTTTGCTTTTCCCAGCCCTTCTCCTTTAATAAGGCAATAATTCCAGCTGTATTTTTTGTTTCATTAGGGACCTTAAAGTTGTTTCTCCTAAGCACTTCAGATAAAAAATAAACACAGGTATTTTCTGAACTACCCTGATTTAATTTTATAGCTGCCTCATAAACATCTCTTTGGTTTCCTTCATCCATTAGGTAATTATATAAGTTTTGATTTATGTATTGTTCTCCCTCTTTCATATGTGGCTTAGTACCTTTCGAAAATATTGTTACTAAAATTACTACCACTAAAATATTTACAAACATTCTTCCTTTTTTTATTCGATATTTTTTCACCCTACATCCCCTCCAAAGCATACCTGACTATCTATAATTATACCTTGTACTCATTACAAAATACTCATCATAATTCTTACAAATTTATTAATAAAATCACAAAATTTACCCCCAGGCATCTACAATGGTACCTGGGGGCTTTAGTTATATTTTAAATTTATTTAAGTTCCACTGCATCTTTTACATTTACCGTAAAGACCTCACCCTTCTTCATCACGATATGTCCTGAGGTATAAGGATTTCCCTCTATGGTTATATAAACCTTTTCTACACCGTAATAGGTTCCAAGTGTATTTGTAATACTCTGCAAAATCATACTTTCATAACTCGACCCTGCATTCATTTCACTAACCAATTCTTTTGTAAAATCTACATATACAACTTTATCCTTATTTAAATAAAGACTTTTTATTTTAACGTTAGTACCAAGAACCTTACCTAAGTTGCCTTTTGGCAAATCTTTAAAAGCCTTTTCAAAAATAATTTTTGTTATATCATTAGTATTAAAGGTAAGTTTTTTATTTACAAAATAAAGCTTATTTTCATTTACATTTGGATAATAAAACTTTACAGTTTGAGTCAATGGAGAATTCTTCTCTATTTTGCTTAAAGTCGAGGAAACCTCTGAACCCTTTGAAACAAATACAGTTTTAACTAAGCCCTGATTTGGTGCATAATAGTCTAAAATCTTATCGTCTTTACCCTCTGTAGTAACCTCTATGGTCTTATATTTACCTGATGGAGTGGTCACTTCAAATTCTATGTTTGAGATATATCGTTTTCTATTGTCAGAAAGCGTCCAAGTGGTTCCTTTTATTAAAGGCTCTTTCAACAAAATTTCAACCTTAGTGCTAGGACTTGTGGTTAAATTCTCTCTAAAATATGTCTCACCTCTAGATAGTAACATTGTTAAATTACCCTCTTTGTTCTCCAGCACCTTAACGGTTTCTGTACCGCCATTATTAGTTCTTAGTTGAACTAGTCTTTCAGTTAAATAATCTACTAAAACAGTGTATGAAGCAAATTCATTACCTTTGCCCTCATATACATATTTTGTGTTTTCTTTAAAAGAAAAGTAGTCCTTAATAGTGAGTGGCGATGTAACTACTGGTGTATCTGTACTCTGCTCGCTAGGCTTAGTTACTTGTGGCGTTGTGGTTTGTTCACTAGGCTTAGTACTAGATTTATCAACATTCTTATCCGCGCAACTACTTAGAAATACAAGAAAAAAAATTAAGAAAGAAATAAACAGAAGTTTTTTCATAAAATCACCTCCGCTAGGATTACTATACTATCATTATACCCCTTTTTATCCTTAATTCCAATATCATTATATGCTCTTATTTAAACATATCAGAAAAATCAGATAAGCCTGTTTTTCCATCATAAAAACTATAACTACTTGACCGAAGTATATCTTTATTATAACCATAAACATATTGGTTGAAAATTATACTAGCTGTTACTTGATCGGTTACAGGTGTGCTTATCACACTAATATTAGGGATAATTGTTGTGTCAGTAACACCTTGTGCATTAACCACATTGGCTAGCGTTGCTTTTAACTTAATACTCTTCACATTAATTTTTCTTGAAGTTAAGGTATTTAAACTTCTAATATACTTTTCTACCTTGGTTTTGCTACCACTGACCTTTAACTCAATTGTAAGTTTCAATAAATCACTTGTGGTTTTGGTTTTATCAATATTAGCTGTATTATCTACAGTGGTGGTTCCATCAGCGCTAACAACAGGCGCATTGGCTTCAGTACTAGGCTTACTAGCACTTCCATTGGTAGCCTTATCCACCTTAGTGTCATTATCTACAAGTTGAAAAGCCAAATCTTCGCCCTTAATTCCATACGTTTTACAAGAATTATAAAAATCGTAGGTTAGTTGTGGCGTATCTATGTCTTTAACTGTAACATCTCCTATTGTAATTGCAGCTTGTTTTAATTCTTCAACCTCTGCCTTTAATTTTACAACCTCAGAACTTTTGCTTTTTAACAAAACAAGCTTTAGCTTATCTGCCTCTACTTGTTTTACTTTCTGCTGAATTAGAAGTTTTTCAGGCGTGATTATGTACTCATTAACTGCATAACCAACCCCTATGAGAATAATTACTATAAATATAAGAATTTGCTTTTTTGTCTTACTCATTCAAAATACCATCCTTAACTAGGATTTTTAAGTTTAAGATCTAAAGAAATTGATTTTACTGAATCATCTAATTTAACTTCACTAATATCAATTGTCTCAAATAACTTAGTATTGTTTATTGCAATTACGGCCCGCGCCACATCTAAGGTACTATTGTTAATATTTAAGACTACGCTTATTTTTTCTTTTTGAATATCCATGGATTTAACGGTTATATTTTTAGGTAACCCTTTTCTAATTCCATCTATTATTGAAACATAATTAAATTCATCATTTTTAATTTCATTTATAGCTTCAATTTTTTTCTGATAACCTTGCTTTTCAATACTTAAATCACTAATAGTTTTTTCAAGACCACTATATTTGTTAATCTCTGCCTGTAAAGAAGGCGGAGTTGCAATATTACTATTTAAAGTAATCTCAGTATAGTAATAAGCCCCTATTCCCACAACTGCTATTAAAAGAATTCCAATAATTGCAGGAAGGAATTCTTTGTTTTGCCCTTTTTCATTGAAAGTCTCCTTGAAGTCTATGGATTTATTATTAATAGCTTTTACTTCCATAGAACTTCCTAAAATCTCTATAAAATTAGTTTCTTTTTCATAGGTTATATTAACCTCAATATTTTCATTTAAAATCTTTCTAAGTTCTGGATTTTCACTTTTTTCTCCAACAATAAAAACTTTATCAACCTTGTTACCAAAATTTCTTGTTGAATAGAAATTAAGAAAATAAGTAAGGTTGTCCAACAATTCACTTGGACTATCATCATCACTTATATCTAGAAATAAGGTAGAATAAATAAATATTTTTCCTTTATCAAGTATTGTAATACTACTTTTTTCATTACTAACATCTAGTATTGCAATACTTTGTTTTTTATATTTTTTATAAAAACTAGCTAAACATTCAGGATAAATTTTTATTTTGTTAATATTTAGTTTGTTTTGTATTAGTAAATCCTTAATTTTATTAATTTTTTCCTTTGGTACTGCCACAAGAAGTACACTAAATATCCTCTTTTTTTCTTCTTCCCTAATTTCTACCACTTTATAGTCAAAGTAGAAATCTCCAGTGTTTACGGTAAAATATTGACCAATATTATTATTAACGTAACTTCTTAAATCTTTATCTTTCATTTCTGGAACTTCTATTTGCCTAGTAACAATACTGTCAATAGATAAAATCACATCCACGTTTTTTGAAGTTATTTTATTTTTTAAAAAAAGTTTTTTAAGATTGATATTACTATCCTCAATGTCACTACCTGGAGTAAAATCTATGACTTTTTTTATTTTAACTTTATTAAATAATTTACTAACTTGAGCAATCTCTATATGATTCTCATGAACATTAAAAATTAAACTCATAAACCTTTTACTCCTTTCTAATCCTTTGTACTTAGTTTGCTGATAAAACTATATTTCCAGCTGCCATTGTTATAATATATCTTGACTATATCGTTAATCAGATAATTTTGATTATTATAAGTTCCCTTAGAATAAATTGCCCAAAAGTATATTTTATTATTTAGGTCTGTTCTACTATCCCATTTTATTAATGTTTTATAGTAAGCAGATGCATCCCCAAAAAGATAGGTATTGGTGCTACCATTATTTTCCCCTAAGGAATATAAATTATTAATAGAAATATCCTGTTTGGAAGAACTTGCATTTAAAGATCCCGAGGCTGCTAAGAGTTCAAGATAATTTATTGCATCATATACTCCTGATTCTGCACAGTAGTATGCCTTTGTGTTATCCACAGTATCACTTGAAACCCTATGATTTTTTATACTTGCCTCCATCATTATTGCAGCAAGAAAAAATGTCAGCATCATTATAATAATTACTACTAATAGTGCAGCACCTTTTTTTTTCATTTTTGTTCACCCTAATTTTTTATATTTACTGCTGAAGTAACAGTATACTCATCATTTTTTGATTTTAATTCAATTGTAATTAAGATTAAATTGACATTGTATTTCATTGTAATAGATTTTATTCCTTTACATTGAACCACGTTATTTAAACTAGGATTGCTAACAAGTGTATTTTGAGAAGTCAATTGTAAGTCTGAATTACTAAAAGTTCCAGTAAGATCAATCAAATTAATAGGATTTGATTTAATCTGAGTTATATTACCTGTACTTGGCGAAGTTATAATATCTATATCTGGTTGGATAACATTACTTCTCAACTCATCTGTAATTAAACCCATGGCTTTATCCCCATTATATTTTAGGTCAAGCCTATCAATAAAAGACTTATTCTCTTTTATTTGAGAAAAATAGGCCTTATACAAAAATCCCACAAAAAGACTGAATATTGCAAGTGCTATCATCATTTCTATTAAGGTAAATCCTTTTTTTTTCATCTTTCCACCTAATTCTTCAAAACATGACTTTGAAGTTTTATCTCATTAGAATTATCAGTAGGATTTTTTCTAATCCAAACTGTCACTTGATATAAATTAGTATTAGTAGTTACAGAATCATTAGTTACTTTATTGTCACTCTTAACAACAATATAATATCCACTACTATCCAGCTGAAAGCCATTAGGATATGATCCTATATTATTAGTTACTGTATTTTTAAAACTTTCTATTTGTTGTTGAGCCACAAACATCATTTTTTGACTAGTAAATTGACTATTAAGATTTTTTTCAGAAGTAATATTTAACCTCATAATCATCAAGATTAAAATTGCAAATATAGATATAGCTATCATAACTTCTATATAAGTAAACCCTTTTCTCTTCATAATCATCCCTCTATTTCAAACCATTTGTCATATTCATTATTGGCATCGCCATAGCTAAGATTATTACAGCTACAAATATGCCAACTATAAGTGTAAAGGCAGGTTCTATCATTGCCATTAATTTTGTAATTCCTGTTTCAGCTCTTTTGTCATAAATCTCCGCAAGTTTGTAAAGACTCTCATCAAGTTTACCAGTTTCTTCTCCTACCCTCATCATCTGAATAACTAAAGGTTCAAAAAACTCTTGAGCTTCAAAGGCGTCTGCTACTGTACTTCCATTAACCATAGCCTCTTTAACTGCTTCTAATTTTCCTGCAATATAAAAATTATCCACTATAAGTTTTAAACTATCAAGAATATTCAATATTGGAACGGCAGATTTTAAAAACAATGCCATACTCCTTGAAAATCTAGCTGTAATAACATCTTTTTTAACTGTACTGAATACGGGTATTTTTAGACTTATACCATCCTTCCAATATATTATGATTTTAAGAGTAAATAGATATTTCATGAATAGGATAAATGCACCAATTGAAATTAAAATCTGAACAGGATGTAAATTTAAATAATCTAAGGATCCTATTAAGGCTTTTGTTATAAAAGGTAATGCCTTGGAATCCTTAAAAAGATCCTTTACTTCCGGAAAAATAAAAAAATTAAAAAAGAAAATCATTCCAACCGCTGCACCTAAAAGCATTACTGGATAAACTGAAGCAGCCTTAATTTTATTTTTGATGTTAGCTTCTTTTTCATAATAAGTTTCCATACTAAAAAGCATACTGTCCATGTTTCCGCTCAATTCTCCAGAGGTTACCATATCATATAGTAAATTAGGAAAGGCTCCAGTAACTTCCATGGCTTTACCAAGCATATTCCCTCTTTTAACACTAGTATGAATATTAGAAAGTATTTTTCTCATGTTTTTATCTTTAGTTTGAGCTTCCATTACCTCAAGTCCTTTAAGAATATTTACGCCTGCATTTATTATTATTGCTAGTTGTCCACAAAACCCAGAAAGTTCAGCATCCTTAAGTTTTTTCTTAAAAATGCTTGAATCAGACAAGCTTTTATTTTCTATAATTGAAATAACATTTAACCCTTGTCCTCTTAGTTTTTCCTTTGCACTAGTAATTTCATCTTCTTCAATTATACCCTTTACTATTTCTAGATCTTTATTCCATGCCTTATATGTGAATTTTTGCATAGTAACGCCCCAATCCCTTAAAATCCATAGGTAACTCTCATCATTTCATCCACAGTTGTTAGCCCTTGCTTAACCTTACTAATGCAAGCTTGTCTTAAAATTACCATACCTTGTTTAGTTGCAATAGCTTCAATTTCACTTTCTGGTGCTTTTTTATCAATCAAGTTTCTTATCTCAGGGCTGATTTCCATTATTTCGTAAATACCAATTCTACCTTTATAGCCTGAATTATTGCAGAGACTACAACCTTTACCCTTTTTAAGTGTAATAGGATAATCTAATCCTAGCAGTCTGGTTTCTCTCTCATCACTAAGATGTTCTTCCCCACAGTTAGGACATATTTTTCTTACTAATCTTTGAGCCATTATTCCAGTAACCGTTGAGGAAATCAGGAAGGGCTCTATGCCCATATCCTGCATTCTTGTAATAGTTCCCGCTGCATTATTAGTGTGAATGGTAGACAAAACAAGATGCCCTGTTAATGCTGATCTAACTGAAATTTCCGCGGTTTCTCCATCTCTAATTTCTCCTACCATTATAATATCAGGATCTTGCCTTAAAATGCTTCTAAGCCCATTTGCAAAATCAAAGCCAATCTTACTATTTACCTGCATTTGATTTATACCTTTAAAGTTATACTCTACAGGATCTTCTATAGTTATGATGTTTTTTGACTCCTCATTTAATACATTTAAAATTGAATAAAGAGAGGTGGTCTTTCCACTTCCTGTAGGTCCACATACAAGGATAATCCCAAAAGGTTTAGAGGTTATTCTATTAATTTTACTCAAATCAGAGTTATCAAGTCCTAAGGTTCCAAGATTTAAAGAAAAGTTACTCTTATCAAGGAGTCTCATTACTATTTTTTCTCCCCACATAGTTGGAGCAGTGGAGATTCTTAAGTCAATATTTTTTTCCTTAGCTCTAAAACTTATTCTTCCATCTTGAGGAACCCTTTTTTCAGCAATATTTAAATTAGCCATAATTTTAATCCTACTAATAACTGGATCTAACATTCCTATATTTACTCTCATCATTTCTCGTAAGACCCCATCAATTCTAAATCTAACTCTCATATCCTGTTCGTCAGGCTCAATATGAATATCCGAAGCACCATTTAAAATAGCATTTTCAATTATTGTATTTAAAAACTTGATAACTGGTGCGGTATTTTCATCTTCTTCCACCTGTTCTACATTTTTTTCTTTAAAACCATATACTCTTCCATAGTCCTCAGCAGCTTCCCTTGCCTTACTCTGTCCATAGTATTTCTCTATATTACTTAGCATGGTATCTCTAAGAGCAATTGCAGTTTTAACTACATAACCTGAGGACATTTTAATCTCTTCGATTGCATAGTAATTTAAAGGATCTGCCATAACCACAAGTAGCTGCCCATTAACAATATCAACGGGAAGTACTTCATATTTTCTCGCAATGATCTCTGGGATTGTATCTATAATCTCAGGCCTAATGTTTAATGTACTAAGATTAATTGATTGAATACCAAGTTGACTCTTAACTGCGTCAACAATTAGGTCATTAGTAGTAAAACCCTCAGAAACAAGAACTTCTCCTAACTTTTTACCCAATTCCTTTTGCATTTTAAGAGCTTTTTCTAGAACCTCGTCTGTAATAACTCCTGAATCAACTAATAATTCACCTAATCTCTTTTTTATCTTAGCCATTTAAATATCTCCTTATGCTAAAATATGGATGCCGGAGCATCCATATTTTCACTAATTCATTTTTAATTTATATTAATTTATTGCTTGTAATCCTGTAGGTAAGCCTTCTCCATCAAGACCATATACTACAAAACCGTCTTTACATACCCAAACATAAGTAATTCCCTTATCTGTAGTGTCAGCCGTAGTAACAGCCTTAACAACATCAATAGCTTCTGCAGTAGTGTCATTTGCAGCAGTACCTGTTTGATCTGTAACAACTACTGAAGTAGTGTCAGGTGTAGCAGTATCAGCTACAGTAGTTGCTGCTTTTAACCATGGATTTTCTATAGCATTTGCACCAGTAAAAGCACTTGTTAACGCAGCAATAGTTTTTAAAGCCCCAGCACCTGAAGCAGCAAAATACCCAGAATCTGCTGATTTCGTTTCAAGTAATGCCCTAACACTATTTACATTAGCAGCAACCCCTGACCCTTTTGCATTATCCTTTAAAAGTCCAGCCTTAGGAATCAATACTACAGCTAAAATCGCAATAATCGCAAGAACTATCATAAGTTCAATAAGCGTAAAACCTTTTTTGTTTAGTTTTTTCATTTTTTAATACCCCCCAAAATATTTATAATACTGACATAAGTATACATGTTTCTGCAAAAAACTTCAATAGGGTTTCTTGGAATATTTACACACATTTAACACTTATCTCATATCTTTCAAACAACCTTCAATAGCACATTAATATTGTCTTAGATTTCTTAATAAGTAGATACATACGAAGGTGTATTAACTGATGAACCGCCGCTTGTATACGTAAAAAAGTAAGTGATTTTATCATTTGATTTTAATTTACTACTCAAATTAATTTGGCCACTTTCCCATTTGCCTGAACTATTATTGTAATTAAGATTTACTGTTACTTGTGAACCTGAGTTTATATTGTAATGTAATATTACTTTTGTGCAAGTTACAGCTGGTTTATACCATACACTCATAAAATTAAAATTTTTATAAGTTAATGCATAGTTTAGGCTAGGAGCTGTATAAGTTACACTTGCAACATCGGAGTCCGCCATTTCTGAATAAATAGCATAAGCAGTAATTATGGAATTAGTTGTAACTTCTATTGCTGTACCATATATATATTTATTTGAGGTTTCATCTGGCAATGTACCATCTGTTGTATAAAATATAGTTGCATCTGTTGTACCACAATTTATTGTGTAACTACCACCAGTGTTATCGAATGCATAACTGAAGATTGGTGTTTCTACCTTTGCAGTGTAGGTTATGCTAGCAACATCTGATTTCAATAAACCATCAGAAACTGCAAAAGCCTTTATTGTAGTGGCATTTGCCACTGTAAAAGGTATATTATTATATACGAGTGAGGAGGAAGTGGGTTCTGTTCCGTCTGTAGTGTATCTTATTGTAGCTCCTGTAGTTACACAACTTATTTTATAAGTTCCACCTGTGTTATCGAATGTTGGTGTTGCTACTTGTGGTGTTGTAGTAGTATTAGTAACTGGCAACTGTGCCACCCTATTCGGCATATTCACCAAAGTCGGTTGTAGAATAGCACCCAATTTATCTACACCATAAACTACATAACCCGTTGGATAAACAATTATAACTGTAACTCCTGGAGTTATAACCGAATTAGTAATACCTGAAACGTCTATAGGTAACATATTCACATCGTAACCAATGATTACTGAAGCACTTCCTACATTAATATTTGATGAAACATTTGATGAACTTATATCAATTGTCGAATTATTATTAAAAGGATTTTTTATAGCATTGTTCCCGGTAAAAGCTAAATCCATGTCCGCTTTAATTTTACTTTGTACATTACTTAATGCAGTAGTAAGTGGTAAGGTTTTTAGATCATTTGTAATATTACCTTTATCCATACCTGCTCTATTCTCCAAAAACGATCTCAATATATAAACATTAGCTTGTACAGCATTATTCTTTGCTTGATCCTTCAGTGGCATTGCTTTAGGTATTAAAACTACAGAAAGCACTGCAATTATAGCAATAACTATCATAAGCTCAATTAATGTAAATCCTTTTCTTATTAATCTCTTCATTTCTAGTTCACCACCATATTACAAATTATCTTATTTTATATCTTAATTATACACCAAATAAAATAAAATAAAAATAAAAAAAATAGAAGCTAATTCCCATTAATAAATCCGGATGGGGTTAGCTTCTATTTTTTACTAATTTTACTTTCAAAAATGTTCTCCTGACCAATTTCCCGTTAAAAACAGTAATGATTTTCATAGTTAGATATTAAAATCTTTTGGCTAATTCGTTACGGGTAACTTGTGTTTTTCTTAATTAATATTTTTTAGTTACTAGTAATCGATTTAATTAACTTATCTAAGGCCTAAATGACGGTCTTTCATCGACTACTTATGAATTGAGTTGTTGATTAATGCTGATTCAGCAATTTAGGACTAAGTCTCTACTAGAAAAACCAGTTTAGTTTCCTCGATGTAACCTCCCTACTCTTATTTAAACTAAATAGTATTTTTATACTTATAATTTAGGGGTCACATCCTTTCTTTTTTAGATTTTGTTTACACTTTGAATGGAAAGCTTTCTTCTTTGTGTAACCTTATTATACTTCCACCTCTAAACTTTGTCAATATTTATTATTAATTAATAGTATAAATAATTATTTAACTATTCTTACAATTAATCGGACTAGATCCATAAGATAAAACAATAACCACAGGTAGTTGATGGTTTTTTAACTATATTTTTACATGAAATAGATTGACTATTACTTCAATGCATGATATCGTGTATATGTGATATATACAGTATTGCACATTCTAGATAAACTGGAAAAGAGGTGAATATATGAATATTAGTATAGATTATAGTAGCGACTTACCTATGTACGAACAGATAGAAGCCTGTATCAAAGCAAATATACTTTGTGGAAAACTTGAATTTAATGACACTCTCCCCTCTGTTCGACAGCTGGCTAAGGAGCTTAATGTGAGCACTATCACTACAAAACGTGCCTATATAGATTTAGAACATGAAGGGTTTATATATACCGTGTCTGGTAAGGGTACCTTCGTAAATACTGTGGATATTCCCAAACTGTTATTAGAAAGAAATTCTAAATTAATTAAAGAATATAAGAATATGACCCTTAAATTATTGGAATCAGGAGTAACCAAAGAAACTATTATTAAAATGATTAATCTTATATAGGGGGTAATAAAAATGGATAATATAATAGAGGTTTTAAGTTTAAATAAAAAATTTAGAGGTTTTCACTTGGACGATGTAACCTTCTCCCTTGAAAAAGGATCCATTATGGGCTTTATAGGACAAAATGGAGCAGGAAAAACTACTACTATAAAATTAATGTTAAATGCAATTGCAAAATCCTCAGGGCAAATTAAAATTCTAGGAAGAGATAATGTTATGGAAGAGGTATATGTAAAGTCTCATATTGGTTATGTACCGGACGAAGATTATTTTATGAGTAACTCTACCTTACTTAAGCATGCAAAAGCGCTTAAAGTGTTTTATGATAATTGGAGTGAGGATATTTTCAAAGACTATGTATCTAAATGGAAACTTCCCTTAAATCAAAAGATTAGTGAGTTTTCTAAGGGTATGAAAACAAAAGCTATGTTTGCTCTTGCCTTTGCCCACCAACCTAGTTTGCTAATTCTTGATGAACCCACTGCTGGTCTTGACCCCGTTGCAAGGATTGAGGTTTTAGATATACTTAGAGAATTTGTAGCTGATGGAGAAAAATCAGTATTTTTTTCCACACATATTACCTCGGATCTAGATAAAATAGCTGATTATATAACTATAATTCATGAAGGTAAAATTATAGAAAACATGTCTGTGGATAAACTTGAAGAAAAGTATATTTTATTAACTGGGGGCATTGAAGAACTGAAGGGGCTTGAAACTCAGTTTGTTGGCATCAGAAAAGGTGAGATTACTTTCGAGGGTTTGATCCTAAGAGAAAAAGCTAATAAGTTTTTTAAAGATATCAAAGGTGTTAAACCTAATATTGAAAATCTATTAACCTTTAGTATTTGGGGGGTATAAGCATTGTGAAAAGATTTATTAAGATAATGAAAGCTTTCTGGTTTATGGATACAAGCGGTTATAGCTGGTTATTACCCTTTTCTATAATTATCACAGGATTTATATCAATAGCAATTTGCTCCACTTCAACAAGACTGGTACTTAATTATGTAAATAAAGGAACACCAATAGAATTTTATGGCATAGTTATGCAAATACTAAATTTAATTAACATGTCCTATTTATTTATTTTTAACACTCAAGGTATTACTAGATGGAAGGGTAAAATAACAGGTAATGTTAATAATTTTCTACTTCAAGCTCCAGTCTTAAAAAAAGATATTTATAATACTAAATTTGTGATTTTTCAAATTGCAAGTACTCCATTTTTAGTTGTAGTAATTTATTTTATAGGCTTAAATATTTTTGTCAGTTCAGGTGAACTTATATCAGCATATTCAGGCTTTATTGTATTAATTTATTGTATATGGACAATAACCATAAGTATATCCTTAGGATTTTCATCCTTAACCTCTAAAAAATATAACCCATTTAGATATCTGGTTGCAGTACTAATGTTAACCTCACTTGTATTTTTATTTTACTTAATGCCAATATCCTTTGGGAAAACAGCTACAATTGTTAATAAACAAAATATGTACAGTGGTTTAGGTCCAATATTTATTCCTGTATTAAAGGCTTGTAGTCATATAGGTGGTTTTTCAGGACTAATTATTATACTTATCTCAACACTAAGTAGTTATTTTTTCGGTTGCAAGTTACCTATGGTAATTTCCCAAAAGGAGGTTTTTTAAAATGAAGGCTCTAATATCAAATTATATTAAGATGCTTAAAATTGGATTTTATTTAAAAACTCTTTTATATTCTTTACTTTTAATCCTTCCTTCAGTTGTAAAAGGATTATTTAATGTAGGAAGTGAATTTTATGAAACAACTTATATAATTATGCTAGGCTTTGCTATTATATCAGTTGGTTTAAGTGAAGTATCTGAAAAGAGATATGTTTTCTGCTTAACACTTCCTGTGAATACCAAAGATATTATAAAAATTGCTTATATTCACACCTATATAATTTATATTTTAGGTTTCCTTGGTAGCCTTCTTGTTTCAATTCTTAGTCATCAGAAATTACCTGGACTCTACTTATTAATCATTGTTCTCTATCTTTTAAGTACAAATTTTCTGTATCCTAGTTTTGCTTCCTCTGAGCTAAAGGTAAGAGCCGATCAACAGGAAGATAGTGCTGTATGGGCTGTTTTAGTCTTAGCTAGTATGATTTTCATTGCCCTAGCTTCCATCCTTGCAATTAATAAGTTTGGATATAATGTTGTTTTTTATTGTGAGCTCTTAGCAATTGTGCTTTGCAGTATCCTAGTAGCCTTTACCTTTAATAAGTCTTATGAATTAACTTTAATGAAAGTAATGGGGTTTCATAACTAGTTGTCAAATTAGCACACATATTACAAACAAGTAACACAAACGCTATTGGTATTTGTGTTATTTATTTGCAATAAATGTAATATTAAGCTATAATATTACAACATGGTTATATATTAGTCATGTTTTGTAAAAAGGGGTTATATTTGTTACTACTTAATTTTAAGGGGGAAAAACTTGAAGAAATCAAAACAAAGAATACTATCTACATTAATTACTGTAATCTTCACTAGTTCAATGTTTTTAAATTGCAACATTAAAGAGGTGACAGCCTCAGAATCACATTTTCAAAAAATGAAGGCTGCATTATCAGATAAGTTGTACAAGCAATCTAATCTGGAAAACTCATTAAAAAAACTTCCAAAGGGTGCCACCTCGGTAATAGAAAAATTAAAAGCCACTAATAAATCGTCTTTAAATACTTTAAATCCAAATGAAACAGTAAGATTAATCATTCAGTTATCTAAGGATCCTGCAGTAAAAAAATCGACGACTGATACTTCTATAACAAAAGCATCCAGCAATATTAATGAAGTAAAAACTTCTCAAAATTCTATAATTAAAAGCGTAGAAAAGTTAACTGGTACTAAAGTAAAACAATCCTACGGTTACCTGGTTAATGGCTTTAGTATTAATACTAAAAGAAGTAATATAGATAAAATTAAAGCTATATCCGGTATTAAAACTGTTACAGTTGCCATAGCTTATCATATTGATCAGAATTTTTCCAAGGAGCTTATGCAAACCTACAGTACTTGGACTGACCTTGGTTATAAAGGCGAAGGAATGGTAATATCAATAATTGATACAGGTATAGACTATAATCATAAAGATTTAGTACTTTCAGACCCAAGTAAAGCCAAGCTTACATCAAAAACTCCTCAAGGTCCAGGGAAATACTTTACAGACAAAGTCCCTTACGGATATAACTTTGCGGATGGTAATACTAATGTTATAGATTCAAATCCAAGCACTGGAATGCATGGTATGCATGTAGCTGGCATTGTGGCTGCTAATGGTAAAAAAGAGGATCTAAGCTCCTTCAAGTCCGTACAAGGAGTTGCACCTGAGGCTCAACTCCTAGACATGAAGGTTTTCTCAAATGATCCAAACTCTCCAGGCGCCTACTCTGATGATATAATTGCAGCTATTGAAAGTTCAGTTTTACAGGGTGCAGATGTTATAAATATGAGTTTGGGATCAGATAATGGTTTCACAGACCCTGAAGCTCCAGAACAAATTGTTATTAAGAATGCCGTGGATCAGGGGGTAGTTGTAGTAACAGCTGCTGGAAATTCATCAGTATCAACTGGTGATTTATTAGATCCTACTGCTCAAAAAAATTTACTAGGTACTGTAGATACAGGAACTGTAGGTGATCCTTCTACAGCATCAGATGCCATTTCTGTGGCTTCTTATGAAAACACCAACATTATAACACCAGTACTAGATTATACCTCTAGTGCAACATCTATCTCTGCCTCTATTGCTTTTGACAAAGGTAGCTTGGACCCAGATACTTATTTAAATGACCCTTCTGGGTATAAGCTCATAGATTGTGGAGAAGGTAGAAATCTATATGACACCCCAAAGGGTAGCATTACAGATTTTAATGCAACTACTCTTGCTGGAAATATTGCACTAGTGAAGTGTTCTGATGGTATATATTATACCAAGGAACTTGCGGCACAGGAAGCAGGGGCCATAGGGATTATATTCTATAGTGCCATGGATGATGGTTCTACAATGCTTTTAGCAAATTTAATACCTTCTTCACTTATATCTAATGCAAATGCTACAAAATTAAAGAATCTTCTAAATAAGGATTTAAAAATTTATTTTAAAGGTAGTAAAATAGATTATCCAAATCCAAATACAAATGATATGTCTTACTTTAGTTCTTGGGGTCCAACTCCAAGCTTAGATTTCAAGCCAGAGTTGTCTGCACCTGGTGGAAATATTTATTCCTTGGCAAACAATAATTCATATCAGAGTATGAGTGGTACTTCTATGGCAACCCCTAATACCTCAGGAGGAGAAGCTTTAATTGTGCAAGCTATCAAAGCTAAAAATATAGGGCTATCCGGAAGAGCACTGGTGGAATTTGCTAAGAATACTACAATTAATACAGCAAAAATAGAAATGGATAAGCAAAACAGCAGTATTCCTTATTCTCCTAGAAGACAGGGTTCAGGAATGCTACAAATAAAGGATGCAATAAATAATAATGTTATAGCTACAGACAACAAAGGAAATGCAGCAGTTTCTTTAAAAGAAATAGACAAGTCTACCACCTTTACCTTAAATCTTAAAAACTATGGAAGTACAGAGGCTTCTTATACTCTACCAGCAGGTTATGTTCTATCAGAAAGTATTGATAAAAGTACTTCATTAATTAATGAGTATTCAATACCTGGGTCAAATATGAGTTTCGATAAGAGTACTGTTATTGTACCAGCAAATGGCGAAGCTAAGGTTAATGTTACAATAACCCTTCCTGATAATTTTAAGAAACAGCAGTACGTGGAGGGCTTTGTTAAATTAACGTCTAATGACAATAAAACCCCTTCTTTAAGCGTGCCTTATATAGCTTTTTATGGAAATTGGTCTGAAGTACAAAACATAGATAAACCATCTTGGGAGCAGGCTTCATTAACTACTCCAGCCTTGAGTAACTTTATGTCTAACTTAATTTCAACTGCATTAGAAACTAAAGTTCAAATTAATGTACAGGCCGGTACAGAACTTTTGACAACAAATAGTAACGGTATGTTACCTTGTGGTTTATTACCAAGTGATAGTTTAGATCTAGATGATATCCAATCAGATAAAGTTTATAATCTTCTATCAATAGATCCAAGTAAAATTGCTTTTTCACCTAACGGAGATTTTTCAAATGATATAGTAGTGCCAAGCTTATATCACCTGAGAAATGTTAAAAACATTAAGGTAGATGTTCTTGATGCAAATAAAAAGGTACTTAGAACCATAAATAACAACCTCAATGAGAGAAAAGACCTTCTTCAACTCAATTTAATTATAGGACTCTTATTGGGTATTATGGGAACTCCAAATGATAATTATGCTTGGGATGGAACCCTTTATGATGCTAGCACTGGAATGTATACTAATGCACCGGAAGGTCAATATAATATCAGAATAACAAGCAAAGCTGATATGCCAAATGCTAAAGACCAAATCGTAGAAATACCTGTTAAAATTGATGTTACAGCACCACAAGTAAAAATAATCTCTCAAAATTTAAGCGATGACAACATCTGTTTATTAAAGTGGACAGAAACTGACAATACAGACGGTTCAGGAATTAATCCATCTGTAAATGCAATACTAATAAATGGACAACCTGTTGATGAAACTAATGATACTGTAACAAATTATGATGAGGCTACTAAAACCTATAGCCGTATCGTTGAATTGAAGGAAAGTGCAAATAACTTAATTGAAATAGGAACACTGGACTACGCTGGAAATGTAGGTATGGATAGCAGCTATGTAAATATTGGAAACACAAACTTAGTAAACTTTCAGAACTTGACTAATAATATGAAATTAAATAATAAAAGCTTTACTATCAACGGTGAAGTAAGCGATATTATAACAGCATTAAGCATTAATGATTCTAATGTAACTATTGATAATAACTTAGCCTTTACACACACAATTGATCTACAATATGGCTCTAACCCAATAACAGTAAAAGCCTTTGACTCTGATAATAAGGAGTTATTTAATAACACTTATAATATAAACTGTGATGATCTTGTGCCAGTAATTTCAATTACTGAACCTTCTATAAGTTCAGATGGAATAATATACACAACTAAAACTGAACTAACAATAAAGGGTAATGTTGTGGATGATCATCCTGTAAAATTAATGTTTTTGAACGACAAGTTTGAACTTATACCTATTCCTGTTGATTCAAGTGGTAACTTCTCAACAGCAGTCAAGGTTGACGGTAATAAATCCATAGCATTTTCGGCTATGGATGATTATGGAAACGAAACATATACCTTTATATCCATAATAAATACAACTAACAAAATTCCATTCATTCCATATTTCTATAATTTAAGTTCATATATGATTTTACCTAAAGTTGCTACAACGGATGATGTATATGTAATATCAGGAAGTGTAAATCATCCAACAAAGGTATTTACCATAAACGGAACTCCAATTACTGTAAATGAAGATTTGTCCTTCAACTTCCCTGTTACTCTTAATCAGGGTAAAAATACTTTAAAGATTTATGCTGAAGATGATGATAAAAATGTGGAAATTGACTCTCAATTTAAAATCTTTTACGCTAATGAATCCCCAAAATTGATTATGTCCAACCCTTCCATTAATGCAGATGGAAATATATATACTAACCAAGATTCATTAAATATAACTGGACAAACTGTAAGTGAAGGTTTTGACTACTCCTTATATATAAATGGAAGTTCAGTAATGAAGGTAGTTAACTCCCCTGTAAACAGCAAAAAAGATTTTTCATATAATCTTCCGGTAAAAAACGGAGATAAATTAAACATTGTTCTATCAGATGATGTAGGAAATGTCTACGAAGATATAACTAATGTGGTTGTAGATAAAACTGCACCAAAGGCACCAACCATTACACCAGACAATACAAAAGCTACAAATAAAGATGTTTTGGTAACCCTAAATACAGATGAAGTCGATATGGATATTGCTAAGATTGAATATAGCTATGATCACAATACTTGGCTAGCGTATGATGGTTCATTTAAAGTACCTTCTAACTTGAAGGTTTATGCTAAAGTTACTGATTTTGCTGGTAACAGTAGTGAATCAACATTAAATATTACCAATATAGATAAAACTCCACCAAAGGCACCAACCATAACCCTTAATATCACAGAACCTACAAATAAAGATGTAACTGTAACGCTTAAAGCTGACCAAGCTGATAAATCTATTTCTAATGTTGAGTATAGTTTTGATACTAACAGCTGGGTTAAATACACTAAACCATTTACGGTTTCATCCAACACAAGAATTTATGCTAAAACAACTGATTTGGTAGGCAACAGTAGCGGAATATCTACTCTTAATATTAATAATATAGATAAAATTTCGCCAGTGATAAATGTTACCGGAGTTGAAGATGGTAAGAGCTACAACAGTAACCTTAAACCAATAATATCAGCTAATGAGGGTACATTAACCCTAAAGCTTGATGGTAATGTGTACAATGGAGAAGAAATAACTTCCCAAGGTACCCACATTATTAAGATAAATGCTATGGATGCTGCTGGAAATTTCATTAACAAACAGATTTCTTTTACAATAGATAAAACTCCACCAGTTATCTCCATAAAGGGTATTGAAAATGCATGTACCTATTATAATATAGCTAATGCCAAGATATCTATTAATGAAGGAACCTATAGCGCTACCCTTGATGGAAAGGAATATACAGGTGCTGATATTACTGCCATTGGAAACCATAAATTAGTTGTAACTGCAAAGGATTCACTTAATAATACCTCTGGAAAAACTGTAAACTTTGTTATTGCTACCGCAATAACCAGTGACCCAAAATCCTTTGACTTGGTAGCTAAATCCATAATTGACTCACCAGATAAAACTGTCAATGTTAACCTTGTGAATACTACAATAATAAATAAAGATTTATTTAAGGACATTGCAGGCATTGATAAAAATGTAGCCTTTACAGTAAATAGTAATAATACAATTATAACCTGGATATTTAATGGTAAAGATATAAATCTTAATAATATTAAAAATATAGACTTATCCTTAAATATTAATGCTCCAAATAAAACTATTATTTCTAAAATCCATAGCAAGGCTCAAATATTATCCTTTAAAGCTAACGGAGTGTTACCAGCTCCTGCTATCTTAAAAGTTAAAGTTGATTCTTCTAAAATTGATATTACAAAGGGTATTTACTTCTACTATTATAACCCTACTTCAAAAAACACTGAATTAATTACAGGACCCTTAACCCCAGATGCACAGGGGTATGTAACAGTAACAATTAACCACTGTAGTGATTACTTCTTCTCAAATAATAACAACACTATAGTGCAGCAATCAGTTACCAGTCTTCCAAAAACCGGCTCAATGATTGACATGAACTCACTAATGATAACAGGAACAGTATTTATTTTCTTAGGTGTTCTAATAATATTTAGAAAAAGAAGAGAAAAAAGAGCGTGTTAAAAAAGTAAAAGGCTACTTCGATTCTGAAGTATAATTTTTCATTTTATAGGAAAAATATAAATATAATCATTATTAATTAGTATTAATTAGTATAATTATTGATTTTTCCCTCTTTTATTGTTAAAATATTCTTAACAATAAATAAATAGTTAAAATTAAGGAGTTGGTAAATATGGCTGTTGATGTATATATAAATTTTAATGGAAACTGTCGTGAAGCAATAGAATTTTATGCAACGATTTTTGGAATGGAAAGCCCTCAAATTATGACCTTCGGAGACGCTCCACCAAGCCCAGAATTTCCTATTACTGAGGATTTAAAAAAGTTAATAATGAATGCCTCCCTTGTCATTAATGGAAGTACTGTTATGTTTTCCGATCTTCCTCCTGGTATGCCTTTTATTGCAGGAAACAATATTAGCCTTGTACTTAATAATGGTAACATGGATGAACTTAAATTTTTATTTGATAAACTTAAAGAAGGCGGCACAGTAACCATGGAGCTTCAAGAGACCTTCTGGAGCAAATACTATGGCTTCGTCATCGATAAGTTTGGGATTGGATGGCAGTTAAATTTTAAAAGTGGAGAAATAGCATAATTGCTATATATGTTCAAAAAATATAGTTAAAAAGAGACATAGGTTGCTACAATCTATGTCTCTTTTTTATGAATATTTAAATACAGTAATATAAACATTTTAATATTTGTCGAAAAATTAACTATTCTCAGTTATTATGTTGAATATATAATAAAATTGTATTATCTGAGCCTTTATTTTGCTATAATATTATTATTAATATTATAGGGGGTTATTTTATGAAATTGGCGAATAAAATTTTGATACCGATAATTATCTTAATTACAGCATGTCTTGGTATCTCAG
>JACMJL010000034.1 GCA_014380625.1 Clostridiaceae bacterium | reverse complement strand
CTTGTTTTCAGTTTAGGGAGACTTTATTTTGAATTTTCGATTTCCTTTAGGACATCATCTTCTGAAGAATCCCTTATGAAAAATTTATTGTCAGCGTCTGGTTTGATTTTTCCATCAACAGTAAAAATATGTCCTTGAAAAGGATTCAAAGTTAAGTAAAGGTCTCCTCCTTCAGCCTTTAATAAGAAAAATATAGCCTTTTGACCTTTTTTAAAGTAATTTACTCCACTAACCTTACTAAAAAAACCTTCAAGTGTTCCACCTGGTTGTTCAATTTTAATTATATTACTTTTAGATTTACCTTTTAAAGTTTTTCTTACTGACACTTCAGATTCTGTTACAATAGTATTCTTAGCGTCACTTAAAATTTTTTGTTTTAGATTTTCATCAATATCACTGGGTAATATAATTTTCATCTCTTTTTTTGACGGTTTATTATCACTAATAACGTCACCCATAATAATTAAATCAGAATTAGTAACCAAATCCTTTAAGTTTTTATAAGTTACCCAATCATATTCAGTAGTCAGCGAGGTAACACTAGTATTATCTATTGCATATATAGTTTTAGTATTACTTAGCTTATACGCTAAGGTACTTATACTCAAAGTAGTTAATAATACAGCAACTATAGCACCTATATAAATTTTTTTCATTTCTACTCCTCTCTATCGGTTAGTATATATAAATATACCATATATGTGAAATAATACAATAAACTATTGCTATTTTATTTTATTCATACTTTTGGTTAATAATATTAGAACATGCAATAAGACTGAAAACACTTGGTGGCAATAATGTATAATTACGTATTTTTTATTAAGAATAAGAAGATGAATTTTTATAAGTTAATCTATAAATAGAGGAGTGAGTATTATGGAAGAAAGGTATAATGGTCTAAAGCTTGCAGAAAGAGGTGCTCGTATAAGTATTATTGCTTATATTGCATTATCTTTAGTTAAGCTTGGAATCGGATATTTAGCTAATTCAAAGGCTTTAACAGCAGATGGACTGAATAATACAACAGATATAGTTGCTTCGCTTGCTGTTTTAATTGGATTAAAAATAGCAAGAAAACCAGCGGATGAGGATCATCTTTATGGTCACTTTAGAGCGGAAACTATTGCATCTCTCGTTTCCTCTTTGATTATGATAGGTGTAGGAATAGACGTTTTATACAATGCAGCTCGGGCTATTATTTTCTTTAAATCAGAGGCACCAGATATAATTGCAGCTATAGTTGGTATTTTTTGTGCAGTAGCAATATACTTTGTATATCGTTATAATAAAAAAATTGCTATTAAAACGAATAGTTCTGGGCTTATGGCTGCAGCTAAAGATAATCTTTCAGATGCTTGGGTTAGTATAGGTACAGCTGTAGGAATTGTTGCTTCTCAATTCGGTTTGCCTTGGATAGATCCATTGGCTGCCATTATAGTTGGCTTATTAATTGTAAAGACCGGCTTTGATATTTTTAGAGAGGCAGCACATAACTTGACTGATGGTTTCAATAGGGAACAATTAGATAATATAACACAATGCATAAATAAGGTTTCAGGAGTGAAGAAAACTAAGAACATTAGAGCTCGTGTTAATGGGAATAATATTTTGATTGATGTAATAGTAAGAGTTAGCCCAGCTTTAAGTGTGGTTGAAGGACACAATATCGCGGAGGAGATTGAAGTGATATTGAGAAGGGAATTTAATATTACAGATGTAGTGGTTCATGTAGAGCCAGAAATTTAGATTAGTAAACTATTAAGGGAGCATGAATATATGTGCAGTAATTGTCAGGAAAAAACAAGAAATTGTTGAAATAATAAAAAAGATGTAATATAATCAAGTGAATGCCTGTTAATTCATTTAATTTAATGAAAGTAAAGGTGTATATTAAATTTCTTTTACTTGGGCACTTGAGGAATTTGGAGTTAGTAGTGCAACCCACCAATTATTGTTCTCAGAATTAAGAAAGTCTGTGATAATAGTTGGCTTTTTTATTTTTTTAAATATAGGAGAATTAATGTTATGGATAGAGAGATAAAAGTTGGTATTGCTGATCTAAATGTAACAAGCACCCCGAATAAATTAATAACAGTAGGATTAGGTTCCTGTATTGGAATTACCCTTTATGATAAAGTCAAAAAGAATGGTGGGTTGCTTCACATTATGCTGCCGGATAGTACTCAGTTTTCAAGTGTAACAAACCCTTTTAAGTTTGCGGATTTGGGAGTGCCGATTCTATTAAAAAAAATACAGGATATGGGATCAAGAAAAAATGACATAAGTGCAAAGATTGCTGGTGGTGCATCTATGTTTAATTTTAGTGATAAAAGTATGATTATGGACATAGGTAGTAGAAACTCAGTTGCAGTAAAAAGGATTTTAGCAGAGTTAGAAATTCCTTTATTAAGAGAAGATATTGGTGGAAATAATGGTAGAACTATAATTTTTGATACAAGTACAGGAAGTCTATTAATTAGAACTGTTGGTAAAGAAATGAAAGAAATCTAGGAGGATTTTATGAGTTTTAATAATTTTAGTCCCATTCAAATGGATGCATTAAAAGAAGTAGGAAATATAGGTGCGGGGAATGCTGCTACTGCCTTATCACAACTTTTGAATAGAAAAATTGATATGAATGTGCCTGCAATAAATATAGTTTCCTTTCAGGATATATTTTCAAGTATAGGTGGGGAAGATCTAGTAGTGGGTGTAATTGTAAGGGTTTTAGGGGATACTCCTGGTAGTATGTTATACGTACTAAATAAAGATACATCATTAAATATAATAGAATCTTTAACTGGTGAAGTTAGTGAAGAGATAAGTGAAATGGGAAATTCAGTTTTATGTGAAATTGGAAATATAGTTTCTGGATCATATTTAAACGCTATTGCAAAGTTAACCAATTTAATGATTATGCCTTCAGTACCTGCAGTAGCTACAGATATGCTGGGGGCAATTCTTTCTACTACCTTTATTGAATCCGGTCAATATGATGATTATGTTTTAGATATTGAATCTGTTTTTAGACAAGGTGAAAATTCTGAAGAAATTGGGGGCCATTTTTACTTTATTCCTATGCCAGGCTCTCTAGAAAAAATACTAAGTAAATTAGGTTTAGAATAAATGGAGGTATAAAGAATATGGCTAGAGTTTTAGTAGTTGATGATGCGGCTTTTATGAGAATGATGATAAAGGATATACTTACCAAGAATGGTTTTGAAGTGATGGGGGAAGCTGCTAATGGGCTTAAAGCATTAGAACTTTATAAAATGGATAAGCCGGATATTGTTACTATGGATATAACAATGCCGGAAATGGATGGAATTGAAGCAGTAAAAGCAATAAAGGAGTTTGACCCAACTGCAAAAATAATAATGTGCAGCGCCATGGGACAACAAAGTATGGTTATGGAGGCTATAAAAGCAGGGGCAAGGGATTTTGTTGTTAAGCCATTCCAGTCAGATAGAGTAATAGATGCAATCAAAAAAGCAATGGGTTAAGAATAAAATATTTACTGTGAATTTGGAGGGCAAATTTTATCATGATTATTGATTTATTTATTAATGCATGTATTTTGATAACATTTATAAGTGTTTCTCATAATTTTTTAAAATATAAAGATATAACCCAAAACAAGTCAGCACTATTAAAGGTAGTAACTGGAGTTTCTTGTGGCCTACTAGGAATCATATTAATGTTATTTAGTGTTCATATTACACCTACAGTAATAACGGATTTTCGTACAATTCCAATCATCTTAGCTGCTATTTTTGGTGGGATTATACCATCCATAATAACTGCCATTATTATGTGCTTTTTTAGAGTTTTGTATTTCGGGTTTACTAAAGCTGCTATGATTTCCATAGCAGCCACTATGCTTTCTGGAATAGGGTATGGTATTATATCCATTATTAAAAATACAAGAAAAGACAAGTGGATTTATTCTGTCAGCTATTCAATGCTAGTCAGCACTATTGCATATATAATTCTTATTAATGACAAAGCCTTATTATTGAAATTTTTAATAATATATTATATTGGAATTTTATTTGTATCCTATTTTGTATACAGGTATACTGAATACTTAAGTGAATTAGATGAATTTTATAATAAATTAAAAAATGAGGCAACTGTAGATTTTTTAACTGGTATAAATAATGTAAGGCAATTTGATAAATATTTCAATGATCTTGCCAAGCAAACCGTTAGAAAAGAAGAGTCTTTATCATTATTATTTTTAGATATTGACCATTTTAAAAAAGTAAATGATACCTATGGTCATAGTTCAGGGGACATTATATTAAAAGGTCTAGCTGTTATTTTACGCGATACCTGCAGGGGTTTTGATGTCGTATCTAGAAATGGTGGAGAAGAATTTTCAGTGATTCTATTAGATTGCTCTTCTCCAAATGCAGTTGTTATTGCAGAAAAAATAAGAAAGAATGTTGAAAAACATAAGTTTTATATTTCTGATAAAGTTGCTATTAATATAACAATTTCCATAGGTGTCTCAACGTATCCAGATACAACAGATAGCATTGATAATCTTCTTGGATATGCAGATAATGCATTATATGAAGCCAAAAGAGCAGGTAGAAATAGAGTAGTTTTATACACTGAAACTGACATACAGGAATAAGTCAGTACAATAATCAAATAATAAAAATTATTGTTTTATAATAGGAATTTTCAAGGTAACTTTGGTACCTACTTCATATTTACTATTGTAGTTGATGCCGTATTCATCTCCATAGCTTAATTTTATTCTTTGATTTACATTTTTAATTGCATATCCATGTCCATCTGAATCACCTTTAACATTATACTCGTTTATTTTCGCATTAAGTTTTTGTGAAGTCACTTCAGTCATACCTATACCATTGTCGGTAATTTCAAAACTTATGTTATCTTTAGTTTTTGTTACTATGATTTTAATGAAACCTTCACCTTCAGTTTTGTTTAAGCCATGATATATGGCGTTCTCAATTATTGGCTGAAGTATTAACTTTGGCGTTTTATATAATTCTAAGTCGCCATCTATATCTATCAGATAATCTAATTTTTCTCCATATCTAAGTTTTTGTATAAATAAGTATTGGCGTACATGCTCAATTTCATCCTTAATAGGTATTTCTTCATTTCCCCCACTTAAACCTAATCTGAAAAAGGTGGAGAGCGCGGAGACAATCTCTGTAGCTTTCTTATCATCACTTGATAAAACCAGCCATTTAATTGAATCTAGAGTATTGTAAAGAAAATGAGGATTTATTTGAGCTCTTAAGGTTCGTAACTCAGCTTGTACTATCACCTTTTGTTCTTCAAGGATTTTCTCTAATAGTATATTTATTCTTTCAAGCATGAAATTAAATTCAGTGCTTAGCTCTGATACTTCCATGCACCCAGTGACTTCTACTCTATTAGATAAATTTCCTTTTCTGGTACGCTTAATTAACTCGATTATTTGATTTAAAGGTGAGGAAAGATTTTTTAAGATTAAGGTACTGATAACCAGTATTAATAAAAAGCACATTATGCCAATAATAATAACGGATAAAATAGCCCCTGAAATTGATTTTTGAAGTTCATTTTTAGGCACAGTAATAACTAATTGCCAGTTGTTTATAGCAAGGGGCTGATGAAAAACCATATAGGCTTGATTGCCTATATTTCCTTCTAAATAGTTTCCTGAGGACATTTTTTTCCCTGTAGCAGCATCAAAGTTCATATTGCTTAAAATATCAGAAGAATTTTTACTAGCAATAATCCTCCCGTTTTCATCAATAATATAGAAGGCCCCACTTTGTTCAAATTCCACATTATCAATTAACCCACTTAGATTCTTTAAATTAATGCTAGCAGCTACGAACCCTACTTTTTTAAAGGAACTAGGATTAAAGATATACCTAATTAACATAAATTGGTTAAGTTGAGAAGGTAAATCTCCAGAATTATTTGTTAATATATCCTCTGCGGAGCCGTTATAAAAATAGTCAGTCCAAGTTAATTTACCTATATTATTTTCAGCTTTTATAAACCATTTATTAACTAGTTCTTTTTTTATATTATAGGAAGTAAAGTGTACACGTCTAGCGATTATGGTACTAGAACTTGTAGAAAAAATAATATCATCAATTAAGTTATTCTCATAGTTAATGCCATTTTGCTTTGCAGAGTATTTATTAAAATCTATGCTGCTATTAAGATAGGTATTAATTTCACTTTCGTTAGTAGTACTATTGGAAGTTTCATAATTTTGAATTCGGGCATCGTTTGAAATCATTAATACGGTGTTTTCTACTAATTTTAGTCTAGCATTAATTTTGTCTGAGGTTTCTAGTAAAAGAATACTTCCATTATTTTTAAAGCTATTTTTTGTATAGCTTAAAGTTTTAAAATAAGTCAGTGTAGTTATTAAAATCACGGCAATTAAAATTATAGCAGATATAACAATATTTATTTGTAAGTTTAAAGGGGCATTGATGTATCTATATCTAAACTTCATTTGATTTCCTCCATAGTTAAGGCTCAGGTATTTCTGAAATGTATTTTAAGTTTTGGGCTATGTTTTCTAACGCCTTTGTAGCAGTGATCTTATTGGTTATAGCATTTTTAAAATTAATTTGCATATCTTCAGAAATAAGCGAGTAATAAGGAGTCACTGGTCTTAATTTAGCAGTTTCAAAAACACTTTTATAATTTGAAATCCAAGGTACTTGTTTTAAAAATTCTGGATTATCATACAAGGCTTTTCTAGTAGGGACGCTTCCTGCTAAACAAGCTTTTAACTGAGAATCAAGGCTTGTCATCCATTGAATAAACTTCCAAGCAATATCAGGGTTTTTAGAGTTTTTGCTTATTGAAAAATTCCAGCCACCTAAGGTTACAAGACTTTGGCTACCATCAGAGGTTAAAGGTAAAGGGGCTATATCAAAGATACCTTTTACCTTGCTGTTATCAGAATTAAGTTGAGTGTACGCATAGGGCCAATTTCTCATAAATAGGGCAGTACCATCCTGAAAGGCTAAAAGTGAATCATCCTCTTGGAAGGTAAGCATATCTGGAGAGTTTAGTTCCGGTCTTGCTAAGGCAATAAATTTCTCTATACCTTTTACTGCAGCGGGCATATTTATTATAGGCGTATTCTTATCACCAAAACCTGCACCGTTGCTCCATATAAATTCTAAAGCGTTACAAACCAAGCCTTCATAGCTATAACCTTGATATATGTAGCCATATTTTATTCTTGGAGAATTCTTATAGGTTGTTATGTCTGCTATAAGTTCTTCGTAGGTTTTTGGCGGGGTTGGTATAATATCTTTCCTATAGTAAAGAAAAGGGGCATCTATATGACCTGGAACAGCATAAATACTATCTTTATATACGCAAGCAGCAATAGAATTTAAAGTAAAATCCTTCTGAATATTTTTTGTAAAATACTTATCTAAAGGTAAAGTGAGTCCTAGAGATGCAAATTCAGAGGTCCAAATGGTATCAGAATAAAATACATCAATATTATTACCTTCTAAGGGCAATGCGCTTTTATAAGTAGAACGCTGATAATCTGTGGTAGTAGATAATTGTTGAAGTTTTACTTCTATATTGGGATTAGCCTCGTGAAAAAGTTCAGCATTTCTTTTGAAAATTTCTTTATGGTCGCTACCACCGTAAGAAAAAACCAAGGTTATTTTTTTTGAGTTGTCCCCTTTATCTATTGAAACAGATTTGCTGGTTAGAAAAGAGGGGTTGTCAGTATTAAAGAACTTGTACACAAAAATTGAAGTAAAAAGCAGCAATATGATAATGAAAAGTACCAATATTCTATATTCCTTCTTCATAAAAACCCCCATCATTTCTCATTTTACTAAAAAATATATATAACTATATTATAGTTTCATTTATGTTATAATTCAAATGAAAACAATTACAAGTTTTGTGAAGTGGGGATATTTATTATGTATAATGTAATGATTGTTGATGATGAGAATATTTTGAGACAAGGATTAGTTAAATATTTGGATTGGGAAACTTTGGGATTTAAAATTGTAGCGGAAGCTGAAAATGGCAAGGATGCTTTAGTAACTGCACTTAAAGTAAAACCTCATATTATTTTTACCGATGTATATATGCCACTTATGGACGGCATAGAATTTGCTGATAACATAAAAAAACTTTTGCCAGAGACTATAGTAATAATTTTAAGCGGTTATAATGAGTTTACCTATGCTCAAAAGGCTATAGAGATTGGTATATTTAGATATTTGATAAAACCAATTAAAAAGGACGAACTACTTTCTGTACTTAAGGAATGCATTGAAGAGCTTTTGCATGTTCAACTTGAAAAGGAAAAATTGGAGAAGCTTAAGGACGTAATTAAAGACAACTTACTAGTACTCAAGGAAAGATTTTTTCTTAATTTAGTAAGAGGAAACTATAAAGAAAATGAAATAAGTAGTAAAGCAGAATATTTAAACCTCTCTCTTGTCGCAAATAATTATTATTGCATGATTTTTAGTTTAGATGATTATTTTAATATTGTAGAAAATAAGGATGAAGAGGAGATAAATTTACTAAAGGTGGCAGTTCAGCACATAACCACGGAATTATTTATTGATATAGAATCAAGTTTTTTTATGTTTGAGGCTAAAAGCCAAGAAATAGGAGTAATAGTCTGTAGTAATTCTCAAAATCCAACTAGTCTTTTTCCTAGATTCCAGCATTTACAGGAAGAAATAAGAAAATATTTTAAAACTACTATGTCTATTGGAATAGGAAGAAGCTATACGGATATATGTAGCTGCAAAACATCCTATAAGGAGGCAGGAGAGGCTTTAGAATATAGAACTGCCTTCGGTAAAAATAGTATTATTTTTATAGCTGACATTAAATCCGCAGACAAATTTGTGCCCTCTATGGATTATTACGAAGCCATAAAGGAACTTGTAAATTTAGTTAAAGATTGTGATAAAGACCTCTCTATTAAGAATATTGAAAGTATGTTTGATAACATTATAAAAGATAAGGTCATTAAGAAGGAAGATATAAATTTATTAGTTGTAGAAATTATATGCAAACTTTCAAGAGTGGTTATGGAGTTTGGTGGAAATTCAGCTGAGGTATATGGAGACAAGTTTGCAAGAATGACTATACTAAACTTCGATATAATACAGGATATAAGATTTAAATTAATTGAATATATAAATATTACTATAGATTTCATTAATTCCAAGCGCTCAGCTATCAGCAGGAACTTTATTGAAAAAACAAAGCAATTTATTTATGATAATTACAATCTATGTGAGTTGAATCTTAACTTAATTGCAGAAAATGTACATATAAGCCCAGCTTATTTAAGTCAGCTTTTCAAGCAGGTTTCAGGTGAGTCCTGCGTAGATTTTATTACTAAAATTAGAATTAATGAAGCAAAAAAGCTTTTAAAGGAAACTACACTTAAGACTTATGAGGTAGCAGAAAAAGTAGGCTATAACGATGCACAATATTTTAGCACCTGTTTTAAAAAGATAATAGGGACCTCACCTACTGGATATAAGAATATGATTCATCAAGATCTATTCTAAGGGGATGTCTCTAAATAGTTGATAATTTTACAAGGTTCATCTCGGTGACCTTAGCATAGTTTAGCTACAGCTACCTTCGCTGCAACAAGTAACTCTAATGTATCTTACGCCAAACTATACTAAGGTCTCTAAGAAAATCTCTAAGACGAATTATCACTATTTGGAATTAATAATTAATATAGCATTTATGTTAATTTATCAATAACGGCTTAGACTTTTACCAATGATAAATAGATAGTTCAACCCCGGAGACTTTTTAACCAATTTCTTTATTCCGATATTTTATTAGAATTACAATTTCCTGCGGCAGGGGATTTGATGTGACGAGATTATCCGAGCGAGCGTTAGAAAGACTTAGTTTCTGTTTATTAAATTACGTTAAGAACCCTTTATTGTCTGAGCAAAGTATGTTAAGAAAACTTTTTTAAAGACTATGAATTTTATAGTCTTTTATTTTTTGTAACCAAATGAAAGCGAGTTTAAAGGGTTTAGTAATTTAAAAAACAAAAACTTTAGTCTTTCTTTGCACAGCGAGTAATCTATAACATCAAATTCCATGACGCAGGATTTGTAAATCGAAAAAACTATCTCCTTTTTAACCTTCATTAAATTTTAAACAAAATCATTAAATATTCTATTAATCTTTTAAAGTGTAAATTCTATAATAAGAGGGTAAGTTAAAAAGGAAGGGAGATAAATAATAATGAAGAAAAAAATGAAAAATTTTATTTCAGGAAGTGTGTTTGTGGGACCTGCACTAATCTTCTTTCTGATTGTTGAAATAATACCATTATTAATGGGTGTTTATTATTCACTGCTTAGATGGAATGGCCTTTCAGCAAAATCTACTTTTATAGGGTTAGATAATTACGTTAGAATATTTTCAGATGAGAACTTTATAAAATCCTTTGTATTTACTTTTAAGTTCACTATAGTAAACGTTTTTTTAGCTGATTTGGTAGCGTTTGCACTAGCTTTAGTACTAACTTCGGCTATTAAAACGAAAAATGTTTTAAGAACAATCTTTTTCTTACCTAATGTACTTTCAGGACTTATTTTAGGATTTATATGGCAGTTTATATTTGTAAGAGGTTTTACAACCTTAGGGGATGTTACACATTTGGGAGTGTTTCAGCTACCTTGGCTTGGAACAGAAGCCACTGGTTACTGGGCAACCATAATAGTTAGTGTGTGGCAAATGGCAGGTTACTTAATGGTAATTTATATTGCAGGCTTATCTAATGTTCCTGTGGATATTATTGAAGCAGCAGATATTGATGGAGCTTCAAAGTTTGATGTTTTAAAGAAAATTACTATCCCATTAATAATGCCCTCTGTTACTATTTGTTTATTCTTAGCTATTGCACAATCTTTTAAGATGTTTGATTTGAACTTTTCCTTAACTCATGGTGCCTTTGACACGAGGGGTGTTGCTTTGAACATATATGATGAAGCCTTTACTAGCAACAATTTTGGACTTGGATCTGCAAAAGCTATGGTATTCTTCGTGATAGTTTCAGTAATATCTGTGTTTCAGGTATGGATTACAAAGAGCAGGGAGGTGGAAGCATAGTGTCTAAAGATAACAGTAAGATTGCTGAAAAGTATACCAAAGGAACTTTTATTCTTGAAGTAATTGCTATATTAATTGCTATATTATTCTTGGTTCCATTTTACTTTGTAGTTGCTAATTCCCTTAAGCCTTTTAAAGATATTATTTTAAACGCTTTATCACTACCTAAGGGTTTGTATTTTAAAAATTATACTGAGGCTTTCAAGATTTTGGATTATCCAAAGGTATTTGCAAATTCTTTGATTATTACATTAATTAGTAATTGTGGTCTTGTGATTATAAGCTCAATGGCCGCGCATTGGTTGGTAAGACATCCAAAAGGTATTAGTAAGGTATTTTTTACACTGTTTATATCAGCTATGATTATTCCTTTCCAGGCAATAATGATACCCATGGTTAAGGTAGCTCATAACATGGGATGGATTAACAGCTATTATGGGATTATATTTTGCTACTTAGGCTTTGGAGTTTCACTTACAGTATTTTTGTATCATGGTTTTATAAAAGGGATACCTGTGGAGCTGGAAGAAGCTGCTATTGTGGATGGGTGTTCAGTATATAGGGTATTTTGGAGTATAGTGTTTCCATTATTAAAGCCTATTACAGTTACAGTAATTATATTAAATAGTTTGTGGATTTGGAATGACTTTTTACTTCCATTACTAGTGATTCCAAATGAAAAATATAGAACTATTCCCTTAGCTGCCAATGCATTTTTCTCACAATATACAAAACAATGGGATTTGGCACTAGCAGGGTTAGTTATGAGTATTATTCCTATAATTATTTTATTCTTAAGTTTGCAAAAGTTTATTATTAAAGGGATTACAGCAGGTTCAGTAAAGGGCTAACAAGGTTACATCTTGGAAAATTGAGTAGCTCATTAAAATGAGTGCCTCGGATTTCTGAGTTATAAAATAAAAAAACAAATTATGAGGGGGAAAATCATGAAAAAGGTATTATCATTAGTATTAGTTGCAAGTTTATCCATGGGACTATTAGCAGGTTGTGGAAAAGGTTCATCAAGTTCGACTTCAAGTTCAGCACCAAAGGAAACCAAAACTATAAAAATATTTCAGTTAAAGGTTGAAATTAAGGATCAATTAGCAAAAATGGCTCAAGAATATGAAAAAGAAAAGGGAGTTAAGTTAAACATTGAAACTGTTGGTGGTGGCGCAGATTACGGTGCAGCCTTAATTAGCAAATTCTCTTCAGGAGATGAACCAGACATTTATAACACTACAGGATATTCAGATTTAGATAGAGTTATAGATAAAACAGAGCCACTTACAGACCAACCTTGGATAAAGGATATGGTTGCTGGTGCTGGTGACGGCGTTACTAAGGATGGTAAGGTTTATGGTCAGCCACAGGCTATTGAAGGCTTTGGATTTGCTTATAACAAGGCTTTATTTGATAAAGCAGGAATAACTAAGCTTCCAGAGACACTTGCTGATTTAGAGGCTGCTTGCCAGAAACTTCAAGCTGCAGGCATCCAACCTTTCTCAAACAGCTATGCTGAATGGTGGGTATTAGGAATTCACAATGTCACAGTACTTCTTTCTCAACAAAAGGACCCAGATAAGTTTATCAGTGGAATAGCTGCTGGAACTACTAAAATTAAAGATAATGAAGTAGCTGACGGTTGGGTAAAATTACTTGATTTAACTAAGAAGTATGGACAGAAAAACGCTTTCCAAACTGGAGACTACAAAACTTCTGTAACAGATTTTGCTAGCGGAAAAGCGGCTATGATTCAACAAGGAACTTGGATACAAGCAGACATAGATAAGATTGATCCTAATTTCAAAGTTGGTTTCTTAACAATGCCTACAACAGATGATGCTTCAAAGAGCAAGGTTTTCATTGGAGTTCCACAGTATTGGTGCGTGAGCAAGAATTCAAAAGTTAAATCAGAGGCTAAAGAGTTCTTAAACTGGTTAGTAACTTCAAAAACTGGACAAAACTATATTGTAAACGAATTTAAATTCTTACCAGCTTTCAAAACAATAGAAGCAGCTAACCTAGCTCCAATGAATGCTGCAATGAATGCATATGCAAAGTCTGGAAAAACCTACACTTGGCAGTTCGCTAAATTACCAGCTGGTGCAACAAATGTTATAGGTGATTCTATGATGAAATATGTAGCGGGTTCTTTGACTAAAGATCAATTATTTACAGGAATTGAAAAAGCTATAATCGATAAGTCAAAGAAGTAAGAATATTTTAAGACACTGCAAAATTTAGCAGTGTCTTTTTGTTTTTAGTATTAAGATAAATTTCCAATAAATAATAGTAAAGTATTTGCAATATTTTAGCAACTATAATGTCGAATATGGTAAAATAGTAATTAGAAAGCTATGTATAACTATTATTTATAGATTCAAGTTAAATAATCTATATGGAGGATATTTTATGAAATTTAATAGCAATAACAGTAAGTTAAATTATGATGAGCCTATAGAATTAAATAATGGTGTTTATTGGATTGGTTTTGTTGATAATAAACATAGTCTACAATGTAACCCATACATCATTATAGAAGGTGATGAAGCAGTACTAATTGATGGTGGAAGCAGACCTGATTTTAGCAAAATTATGATGAAGATTCTCCAGATTGGATTGGAACCATCAATTATAACTAGACTTATTTATCATCACTATGATCCAGATTTATGTGGCAGTATTTCTAATTTTGAGGAAATAATCGGTAATGAAGATTTAAAGATTATATCTCATAGTGAGAATAATATTTTTATAAAGCATTATTCAGTATCCTCACCCTTATTATCCATAACAAATATGAATTATGAATTCATTTTTAAAACAGGAAGAAAGTTGAAGTTTATAACAACTCCATATTCACATTCACCTGGTAGTTTTATAACCTTTGATGAAAAGAGTGGTATATTATTTTCCAGTGATCTATTTGGAAGTTATGATATGAAACAGGCACTATTTTTACAAATGGATGAGGATTGTAGTGTTTGTAATGATTATACTAAATGTGGTCATGGGAGCAGCTATTGTGCTCTGAATGGTATATTTTATTTTCAAAGAAAAATCATGACCTCAGAAAAAGCTTTGAAAATTGCATTAGATAAAATAAAAAAACTTAACGCAAAAGTTGTTGCACCACAGCATGGAAGTATAATTAACAATGAGAAGTCAATTAAAATAGTGATTGAAAAACTTCAAGAATTAAAGGGAATTGGTATCGACGGGTATATTCAGAGTGATGGTAATGAATAGCGAATTTAAGCGCATTTTAAGCTTAAATAGAGAAGATTTAATTAAAATTATAATTGAATATAAAGCTAGGGAACAGGATTATAAATTACAAAACCAATTGTTTAAACAGTTAATCAAAAATTATAGAGATCTTTCTAAGGAACTTAAAGTTAGTATTAAAAGAGTTACAAATTTATCAGTAACAGATCCTCTGACTAGAATTTATAATAGAATCAAGTTTAATGAAGAACTTGATATTCAGATAAAAACATTTGGAAGACATAAATCCACCTTTTCTCTAATAATGTTTGATATTGATCACTTTAAAAACGTTAATGATACTTACGGTCATGATGTTGGAGATATAGTTTTAAAGACATTATGTGAAATAGTTCAAGGTTGCATAAGAGAAGAGGATGTCTTTGCTAGATGGGGGGGGGAAGAATTTATGCTTTTAATGCCAAATGATAATCTGGATATGGCAAAAAATGCGGCTGATAGAATTAGAATAAAAGTCGAAGCATATTATTTTGAACAGGTAAAAAGTATAACTTGCAGTTTTGGGGTAACTGAGTTTAGAAATGAAGATAAAAATGATACATTCACAAAAAGAGTTGATGATGCTTTATATACTGCTAAACATCAAGGTAGGAATTGTGTAGTAGCATTATAAATAATAATGGACGAGCCAACATTTTAATGTTGGAGGAAGCTCTGTATCTTATAATCAAGTGTCTTTTGAAACAGAAGAAGAGTTGACATGCTAATTATAATGTGATAATATTCCATTAAATTACTTAAAGGAGTTTTATATATGATTAAGTTAAATTTAGTAAAGGTACATCATCATAAATAAGCGCTGGTATCTATGAAAAATTTTCGTAGGTGCAAGTGCTTTTGGTGCTTGTACCTACATGAAGTAAGACCATGTGGGTTAATCCCATATGGTCTTTGTTTTTTGTTTTAATAAAAATATATAGGAGGTAATAATATGCAAAATTTAAAAGGAACCAAGGACTATTTACCAGAGGAACAGGTGGTGAGAAATAATATAAAGCAAACATTAGAGAGGGTGTTTTGTTTATATGGGTTTAAACCTATTGAAACGCCTATGCTTTGTTATTATGATTTGCTAGCATCAAAATATTCAGGTGGTGCGGAAATTCTAAAAGAAGTATATAAATTACAGGATCAAGGTAAAAGAGATCTAGGTCTACGTTATGACTTAACAATTCCTTTTGCTAAATTAATTGGAATGAATAAAGAAATTAGAATGCCCTTTAAGAGATATGAGATAGGGAAAGTATTTAGAGATGGTCCTATTAAAGTAGGTAGGAATAGAGAATTCACACAATGTGATGTGGATGTAGTTGGAATAAAAGCCACACTTGCAGAGGCTGAACTCATAGAAATGGCAATGGAAGCTTTTAAAAGACTTAAGATAGATGTTTATATTGAATATAACAACAGAAAGTTGCTTACTGGATTTTTAAGAGTAATGGGAATTAAAGATGAGAAAATGAATGAGGTAATACTTTCGCTAGATAAAATTGAAAAAATAGGGGTAGAGGGAGTTAAAGAGGAAGTAGTAAGTAAAGGGATAGAGCCAGAAATAATAAAAGAAATACTAAGAATTGCAGTAGATAAAGAAAAAAGGACGCTAGAATATTATAAGGCTAATTACAATGAAGAATTACTTAATGAGGGTGTAAAAGAGCTGGAGGAACTTCAAGGTTATATTAGGGCCTTTGAACTAGATAACAAAACCTTGTTTAATCCATTTCTTGCAAGGGGGCTAGATATTTATACTGGAACAGTATATGAAATATTTTTAGAAGATAGATCCATAACCTCAAGTATTGGTGGTGGGGGACGTTACAATAAAATTATAGGAGAATTTTTAAATGAGGAGAAGGAGTATCCAGCGGTAGGAATGTCTTTTGGATTAGATGTAATATTTGCTGCAATGAGCTTAAAAGAGAGAGCTGAGAACTTGTGTTTCATAGATATATTTGTAATACCTATGAATACTGAAAAAGAAGCTTTAAAGTTAGCCGCTAGTCTAAGAAAAATGGGATACAGAGTAGACATGGAGATGATGGGCAAAAAACTTAAAAAGTCCTTAGATTATGCTAATAAGGAAAATATACCATTTGTTATTGTTCTTGGAGAAAATGAACTAAAAGATGGGATTATAAAACTAAAGGATATGAAAATAGGGAAGGATATTGAAATACCCTTAGATAATTTGGTATTAATAAAGGAGAGATTAAATTATGATTAATAGTGGAAAAATCCCTAAAAGATTAATAATTTTATTTACACTAACTATAGTTGCAATTTTAACCATTACAACGGGTTTTGCAATTAGTGTCCTAGGTGAAATCAAAGAGAATAAAAGTTCTAATGATTTTGCAGTAATGGTTAAGGAAGATGGATTATGGGCGATAAGTTTATCAACATTAGGTAATGAAATAATTATTGATAAAGATGGTTTGTTTAAAGATCCTAATATTTCTCCCAAGGGACATAATGTGGCGTATACAAAGGATCAAAACCTCTATTTAGCTGAAGTTGATCTAATACAGGGCAAAAAACAAGTTATAAAAATTTCTGAAAAGGTATTAAGTTACACCTGGGCAAATAACAATGATTTAGTCTATTCTACAGAAAAGGGTGGATTAAATGGTTTCAACTTAGGAGCTAAGAAATCCTCTAGGTATATTGAAAGCCAGGATATGTATCAAGGTCTAGTAGGAGATGGAAAAGGAACAGTATATGGAGACATATATATGCACTATACCAAGAACGGAAAGCAGTTTATAAAAGACAAAGGAGTTATAAGTTATGAGTTAGAGCTAGGAAAAGAAAAGATAATAGTACCTTCAAGGCCTAGTAGTGAGGATATAAATGGAATAGCGGATATGGGGTTAATGCCCACAGTTGCTGGGATTTCAAAGGATGGAGCCTATGTTTATATATGGGCTAAAGTTCATTCAGCCTCCACAAATTCTGATGGAGTTGCCTTTGGAGTATACGATGCAAAAAATAATAAGTTCACGACTTTCAATAAAGAAGTGATATTTGCTCTAGCTTATAAGGATAACTTAGCCATAAATCCTTTAGATGGTAGACTACCAGTTCTAAATAATGGTGGAGCAAGAGATATGAATATTAATAAAACCTTAGGACAAGTAGATGTAACAAGTGGAAGTTTTACAAATATTTTGCCAGAAAGTATGATAGCTACTAGTAAGGAGCCTTATGGATTAACTGCTAAGGGGATGGTTACAATGACCCCAGCTTTCTCACCAGATGGAAAAAAGGTTATATTTGCTGCATCTAAGGCTAGGGAGAACATGCAGCAGTGGACAAATGATCCACATAATATATATACTGTAGAGCTGGGGACTAAGAAAGTAGAAAAGATAACTAAAGGTAATAGCTTTGATTTTGCTCCTAATTATATTTCAAAAGGAAGGGCAATAGTATTTGCTAGGAGAATTGGAGACGATATTTCCTTATGGAGATTACAAGATAATAAAGAAGAACTTATAGCTAAAGGAATGAAATATTATGATGCGAATTATTATATTTGGTACTATGGACATTATAAATTAGAAAGTATCTTGGATATTCATATTTCTGAGGAATAGTGAATTCAATGTCAGTCTAAAAAGGATAGTTTTCTCAATTTGAGATTACTATCCTTTTTTTATTAAATAAAAGAAGGATATTGTCTAATTAAGTGGAATATAAGTATATATTAGGCTATTTAACTAGTTATGGTAATGAACACAAGAATTAACAGAGAAAGAAATATGAGGAGAACCAAAAATGAAAAAATTAACTTATTTAATTGTGTCAAGTTTGCTATTAATATTAAGTCTTATATTTTCCAATAATATAAAAATACAAGCAGAAACTAATGAACAGAACTTTGACTTTGATAATAATGGTATTATTGATATCAAAGACGTATCTATTCTAGCTACTAATTATAATTTTAAAAGTGGTGATAGTAAGTGGACTCCTAAATATGATCTCAATGGAGATAATATAATTGATATATTCGACTTAGTTAAAATATCTAAGACAATTGGGACAGAAGTATTAAATGATAATACCGATATAACTAGTAAATTTACTGATGTAGCCTTTAGAAATCAAGTATATGCTTTTATAAGAAAAACTAGTCCTGCTCCAATACTTTATTCTGATGTAAAAGGCTTAAAAAACTTACCCTTATTTTCTCAGAATATAAGTAGTTTAAGTGGAATTGAGTATTTTACTGCACTGACTAATTTAAATTGTGCTAACAACAAACTAGCAACTCTAGATGTAAGTAAAAATACTGCTTTAAGCTATTTACGTTGTTCTTTTAATCAATTAACAACTCTAGATATAAGTAAAAACACAGCCTTAACTTATTTAGATTGTGGTTCTAATAAACTAACAACCCTAGATCTAAGTAACAACACAGCGTTAGATTATTTAGAATGTGGTTCTAATAAACTAACGACTTTAGATGTAAGTAAAAATACATCCTTAACTTTTTTACATTGTGATTTAAATCAATTAACACTCCTAGATGTAAGCAAAAATGTGGAATTAACTGATTTATGTTTTTTTTCTAATCAATTAGAAAACATAAATTTAAATAACAATGTAGTATTAACTGATTTAGATGTTGTTTCTAATAAGCTAACCACCCTAGATATAAGTAAAAATACAGCATTAACAAATTTAGATTGTTATGATAATATACTAACAACCTTAGATATAAGCAAAAACACAGCATTAACTAATTTAAATTGTTCTAAAAATAAATTAACAACCCTAGATGTAAGTAAAAATACCCTGTTAACCAAGTTAGTTTGTTCTTCTAATCAACTAACAAACCTAGTCGTAAGTGGAGATACAGCATTAACTGATTTATATTGCGCGTCTAACCAACTAACAACTCTTGATGTAAGTAAAAATTTAATATTAACTTATTTAGATTGTAATAATAATCAACTAACAAACTTGGATGTAAGCAAAAACACAATATTAATTCATTTACAATGTGATTATAATCAACTAACATCCCTAGCTTTAAGTGGATATACAACAATAACTTATTTAAGCTGTTATAATAATCAACTAACAACTCTAGATGTAAGTAAAAATACAGCAATAACTTATTTAACCTGTTATAATAATAAACTTACAGCCCTGGATATTACTAACAACACAGCCTTAACTTATTTATATTGCTTAAATAATAAAATAACAACCCTAGATCTAAGCAAAAACATAGTGTTAACTAATTTAAATTGTTATAATAATCAATTAACTACCTTAGATGTAAGTAAAAATATAGCATTAACTGAATTAGTTTGTTCTTATAATCAACTTACAACCCTTTATTCCATTAAAAACACATGGAATACTGAATCTTATAGACCTCAGTATACAGATTCAACGCGGACAACTGATTTAGAGAGTTTAATTATTACAATTAAAAATTAGTGTTAGGATAGATAAAGTATTATTAAATAAAACCCTCCAGTGTATTTATCCACACTAGAGGGTTTTAGTATTAAGAAACACTTATCTATTTACTAAAATGATTTTTGATATTCATCCCATAATGCTTGAATACCTACTCCTGTAATATTTTTGCATGCCTCGTCCCAACTCCGGGTGGAGTAGTTAGCTGCTGTGCGATTTAACTCTATTGCAAAAGTCGATTTTTTGTTTTTCACAAGCCATTCTAAAAAAAATCCGGTAGTATTATAGCCAT
>JACMJL010000298.1 GCA_014380625.1 Clostridiaceae bacterium | reverse complement strand
CTTTAACGGGTAATTTACTGACGGAAGTCAGTGATCTAAATTACCCCGGGATTACCCATGTTGGGATAATCTTTCTGTTAATGAAGAATTATTATGAAATTTCTAAATCTCTGGTAATTATGGCGTTAAGGGTAACACCCGTTCCCATCCCGAACACGAAGGTTAAGCCTTATCGCGCCGATGGTACTGCAGGGGCAGCTCTGTGGAAGAGTAGGTTGTTGCCAGGTCTTGGTTTACTAGCTCAGTTGGTAGAGCACATGACTTTTAATCATGGTGTCCCGGGTTCGATTCCCGGGTAAGCCACCATAACTTAAACATTTATGTTTAAGTTTTTTTACTTTTTTGAAGATCTTTAAGATAGTAACAATTAATTAAATTTATAGCATATAAATAATATAAATGATGAAATTAGGAGAGTGCTAATGGATATAAAAGGTAAGTTTTCAGGTCTTGCAAAAAATATTAGTAGTGGAGCATCGCAGGTGGCTAAAAAGTCAGAAGAAATTGTAGAGGTATCTAAAACCAATATGAGTATTGACTCAAATGAAAATAAAATAATTGAACTTTATGCTAAAATAGGAGAGGTTATATTTAATAGATACAAAGACGGCAAAGAGATACCTCAAGAGCTAAAGGAGTTATGCAAGGATATTAATAATTTAGAAGAGGTTAATGAAAAACTTATTGGAAAAATAAATAAAATTAAAAAATTAAAGAAATGTTCAAATTGTGGTGAAGAAATGAAAACTGAGATTACTTATTGTCAAAAGTGTGGTCTGAAGCAAAATAATTAGATATATTAGAGGAGATAACAAAGAGGCCTTAATTGAAACAGAAGTGTGAATTTTGTACTTCTGTTTATTTTTTAGTAAAAAGTGTGATAAAATAAAGAAAGCTTAGGCATTTGAAATGAAATAGACTAGTAGACTTCCGTTTATTTTCAGATTTCTTTAAAGAAAGGGTGATATAAATGAGGAAATGGAAAATTTTAAATATAACAGTAATTGTAACATTAATATTATTAACAGGCTGTAATAATAGTGAAAAGGCTACTCAAGTGAAAAAGATTATAGTTGCAGAAGATAAATCATCAGCTGTAGCCAGTGTAAATACAGAACCTGCTGAAACAGTTATTGCTCCACCAGTATCACAAACAGTAGATAAGAAACCTGAAGAACCTGTTACTAGTGAGCCTGAGGTTAAGAAACCCGTGGAGCCTAATACTATTAAACCTGAGGTTAAGCCAAAGGAAGTGACACCTAAGGTTGTAGTACAAGCGGCGAATAAAGTAATTGTAATAGATCCAGGGCATGCAAATAAATCTAATTTAACAAAAGAAGCCTTGGCACCTGGACCTGACTCCTCTGAAATGAAGATAAAGGATGGTGGTGGAGCACAAGGGGTAGTTACTAAAACTCCAGAATATCTTGTTAATATGAGGGTGGCTATGAAGTTAAAGACCTTACTAGAAGCAAGTGGTTTTAAGGTTGTGATGACAAAAACAGATAATTCTTTAAGCCTTGGCAATATTGAAAGGGCTAATATAGGAAATAATGCAAATGCAAATTTAGTTATAAGAATACACGCTGACTCAGAACCTAGCGGTAGTGCAACAGGAGCTTCAATGCTGGTACCTGCAGCTATAAATGCTAATACTAAAGCTATACATGATGAAAGCAAAAGATGTGGGACTATTATATTAAATACTTTAACAAGTGAAGTGGGTATGAAAAAGAGGAATGTTGATGAACATAGTGATATGACGGGTTTTAATTGGTCAAAGGTACCTGTTATTCTAGTAGAACTGGGATTCTTGTCAAATGCAAATGAGGATAAATTATTAAGTTCAGATGACTATCAAAACAAGATAGCGCAAGGCCTACTACATGGGATTATTGCGGCAGAGAAGTAAGGAAGGGAAGAGGATAACTTGGGAAATAAGGAACTTTTAAGAGATTTGTGTAAAGCAGCTTCACCCAGTGGAAGAGAACATTGGGTGTTGCCAGTTATTAGACCATACTTTCAACCTTTTGGAGAAATAACACTAGGTAATTTAAATAATATATATGTTAAGAGAAAAGGTTTAGGATCTAGGAAAATAATGCTTATGGCTCATGCAGATGAGGTTTTTTTGATGATTACAGAAATAAGTGAAAGAGGTTTTCTAAAATTTAAATCCCAGGGGATTGATCCCAAAGTTCTTGTTTCCCAAGAGGTTTGTATACATGGTAAGAAAGAGATTTTAGGTATAATTGGAATCAAACCACCCCACTTAATGAAAAAAGAGGAGAAGGAGAATCCAATTGATGTAGATGACTTAATTATCGATACAGGATATACAAAGGAGACCTTAGAAACCCTAGTTTCTGTTGGGGACTATGTGACCATGAAAAGGGAGTTCTATGAACTATTAAATAATAATGTAACTTCTAAGGCAATTGATGACAGGGCAGGAATAGTTGCTATGTATAAGTGTGCTAAGGATTTAGCTAAGGTTAAACTTAGATCAGAGGTGGTTTTTGTTTGTTCAGCCCAAGAAGAAGTAGGTCATAGAGGTGCACAAACAGCTTGCTTCGACTTAAAACCTGATATAGCTATTGCTATAGATGTAACCTTTGATAGTGGGAATTTTGGAGCCAAGGATAGAGAAAATAAGTTAGGTGCAGGACCTGTAATTTGTGTAGGACCAAACATTCATCCGAGATTAAAGCAGTATATTATGGATGTTGCCAATCAGTGTAATATTAAATATCAGATAGAAGTTGAGCCAGGAAACACAGGTACAGATGCTTGGGATATTCAAGTTGCTGGACTAGGGATTCCTACTTTATTGATATCTATTCCTATTAAATATATGCATACTTCTGTAGAGGTAGTGAATATGGAGGATATTAAAAACACAGGGAAATTAATATCTAAATTTATAGAAAAAATTGATAAGGAAGAATTGGAGGAAGTGTTGTGCTTTTAGAAACCTTAAGCAATTTGGCAGGACCTTCTGGATTTGAAGGAGAAGTTCGAAACTTTATTAAAGAACAAATTATGGAATTTGTTGATGAAGTTAAGATTGATAGAATGGGAAATATTATAGCTCATAAAAGGGGCCAGGGTAAAAAAGTAGTAGTAGCTGCTCATATGGATGAAGTGGGTTTAGTGATCACTGGATATAATGAGGATGGAACTCTAACGTTTCAGAGTCTTGGAGGAATAAATGCTAAGATACTTCCAAGTAAACCAGTTCTTATTGGCGAGAAGAGGCTGGTGGGGGTCATCGGATTGAAACCAATTCATCTTCAATCTGAAGAGGAAAAAAGGAATTTTTCTTATAAAACCTGTTGCATAGATATTGGTGCTATAGGTAAGGAAGAGGCTAAAAAGTCAGTTGCACTTGGTGAATATGCAGTTTTTGATACGGTTTTTGAGACTTTTGGAGAAGGTTTCGTTAAAGGAAAAGCGTTAGATGATAGAGTTGGATGTTCAATCCTAATAGAATTATTGAAAGAGAATTATACTTGTGACTTGTATGGTGTCTTTAATGTTCAAGAGGAAACTGGAAGTAGAGGTGCCTATGTTTCTGCCTATAATATTGAACCAGAGTTAGGAGTAATCCTTGAGGGAACTATATGTGCAGATATGCCTAATATTCCTAAGTATTTAACCGCTACTGAACTAAGGAAAGGGCCAGCTATATCAATGATGGATAGCGGTAGCATCTTTGATTATGAGGTAGTTTCATCTCTTAGGAAACTTGCTGAAAAAAACAAGATACCATATCAACTTCGAAAGGCAGTAGCTGGCGGCAATGACGCGTCTTCTATTCAAGGTTCAGGAGAGGGTGCAAGGGTGGTAACAATTTCAGTACCCTGTAGATATCTGCATTCATCAGTGTCAGTTTGCTCTATTCAGGATTATGAAAATACAAAAAAATTGGCAATATCTTATTTAAAAACTATAGGTTGAATGGAGTGATTAAAAAGATGGATAAACTTTTTAAAAAATTGATAAATGCTTTTGCCGTATGTGGAAGAGAAGAAGAAAGGGCTATTGTTATTAAAGACTTTCTTACGGAAAAAAATATAAAATTTGTGGAAGACAAAATGGGTAATATCTTAGTGAAATTAGGAGAAGGTAATGAAAAACTAATGATTACCACTCATATGGATTCTATTGGATTATTAGCTACCCATATAGAAGAAGAAGGGTTTATTAGAGCTGAAAAAATTGGAGTTTTTAATTCTGAAAATTTTGCGTATAGTGCAATCAAGTTCAAAAATGGGGGCAGAGCAAAGGTTAGTATGGGAAAAAAAGAGGAGATCTTTGTAGACTCAGGTTTTTCCTCTAGAGACGAGGTACTAAAAAAAATTAAAGAAGGAGATAGTATAGCTTTTTTAAGTGAACTTATAGAAACCAATGGAAGGCTTATTGGTCATGACCTAGAGGCTTCATTTGGATGTTTTATACTTCTAAATTTAATTAATCAAAGTTCTGAGTTAAATAGAGAAACGTATTTTGTTTTTTCTGTCCAACATCAAGAAGGTGGAAGAGGAGCACGTTCAGCTGCTTTTGAAATTAATCCAGACTATGCAATTATCTTGCAGGGTGAGGAGGCCGGAGACCGCATTAATGGGACGGGTAACATAAAATTAGGTGCAGGGCCTATTTTATCTATAATGAATAAAGGCTTAATACTACACCATAACATGAAGGAATTAGTTGAAGCTGCTGCATTACAAGCTAAAATTACCCTTCAGTATTCAGTATCTAAAGGAAACTCAGATGGTGGAGTTGTTCATAAAGAAAGAGGTGGGGTGAAAACAGGAGTAATATCTATTCCAATAAGATATATTAGCACTCCTTCAGAAATGGTTGCTCTAAAGGATGTAGAAACAATAACACAGCTATTAAAGAGTATTGTAATAAAGGAGACATAAATGAAAAGACTTCATATTAAATGGGCATTTGTCATAGCTTGGATGATAATGATATTTGTACTTTCACACCAACCAGCAACGATTTCCGATGGCAATAGTCAGTTCATTATAAAAATTTTTAAAACTTTAGGCATAAATCTAGATAGTGCTTTTGGGGATTTAGCTAATTTTGCTGTGAGAAAGAGCGCTCATTTCCTTGAGTATCTAATTTTTTCGTTACTTATATATAACGCTAGTAGAGAAACCTACTCCATCAGCAAGTCTATTTTTTTGGCAGTAGGCTTAGTGTTTTTCTATGCTTGCACAGATGAAATACATCAACTTTTCGTTAAAGGGAGATCAGGTAGATTCAGAGATGTAATGATAGATACAAGTGGTGGCGCTACAGCAATGTTATCAGTATGTCTATTGTCGTTTACAAAAGCAGCTTCGCTGTTGAAAAAAAATTCTAACTAAATATTAATAATGAAAATCTAG
>JACMJL010000297.1 GCA_014380625.1 Clostridiaceae bacterium | reverse complement strand
TGAGACTGCCAGAGACAGTCTCATAAAAATTAAGATTTCACCTACAAATGTAAATGCTTTCTCAATAAAAATCCTTTTTTTTAATCTTTCAGCTCGAAATTTTCTGCTATGGCTGAATAGGGGTAGTAGGAGCATCCGTGTCATGTACTGAAAAGTAAATGGGTAATTATGGTAATCAAATAAAAGTTAAGTAAAAACTACTCTATTATCGTTGTATTATTAGAGTAGTTTTTATATTGTTGAAATTATTATGCTTGCAAAGTTATATTATCAGTATTAATAGGAATTCTTTGGGACATATCTAAATCGAAATTTCCATATGGATTGACATGGTTATAGATTAAAGGAGTTAAAGCTCTAAAATCTTCAACAGTCATCATATCATACCATTTTCGTTCGGAAAGAACCTGCTGTATCATTAATGTATTTATATATACCAGACAATTCTGTAATAGATTAAGGCTTAATACTGATAGCTCCTGATCTTCGATTCTATTAGTTGATATTTCTCCACTCTTACCATAAAAAATAAAAGAGTTAGCACTATTCCAATTTTCAACTACATTAAGTCCTGCATGAATTTCCATTCTCAATTCTTCAGAGTTAAGATATTCACAGAGAAATATAGTTTTTATTGCTTTTCCTAATTCGGCAAGGGCAAGATATGTAGGATGTTTTAAATTATTTCTAGTAAATCTTTTTAATATTGCTTCTGTTTCTGCTGTACCTAGTCTTAAGGCAGTTGCATATTTCACCATTTGATCATACTGTTGCCGTATAATATCCCAGTTTATGGGCCTTGTTAATACTGGCTGTAAATTAGGAAATGCTTCACTTATTCCAGTATCAGGTCTATATAACTTTTGTGAGTATATTGCTTTGACCCTCGGCATGAGGTTAAATCCTAATAGGTGGCAAAATGCAAAAGCAACTTCACTTTGCCCATGAGAATCTACGAAGTTCTTCTCTATCTCCATATCAGTACAATGCTTTAATAATCCTTCTATCATTGCTGATACTTCTGATGAGGAACATTGCTTTAACTATGAGTATATACAAGTAGAATTCTTTTCAACATGCCAATATATCATTACACCACGCCCGCGATATCGTATATGCCATTCTGTCATTAGATTCTGATCCCAGGCTCCAAACTTTTTGCTGTCAGAAGCACAAGTTGTTGTACCTTCTCCCCAAATATCTTGCACACGACTTTTTAGTATAGCATTGACTACTGCGGATATTGCATTATGAAGGTTATCTTTATTTATGAACTTTCTTTTAATATAAAGTAAATCTTGATAGCTTTCTCCATGATTTCCTGCTGAAATACGTTTTAAACCCGTGTTTGTGCCAAGTCCGAATAGCGCAAGTATAAGCCTTCTTTGTATAGTGTCACGATCAAGTCTTTCATGAGCTGCAACTGTTTTAAAATGATCTGTAAAATTAATTCTTAAATCTGCTTCTTTTAGCACATCTAACAAGCTTGTCATTGGCCAATTCTTAACAATTTCAATTTTCAACTTTGCTAAATTCATAGGTTCGGGCTGAGGATCGCTTGGGGATAAGGTAATCCACCCTTTATTATTTTTATTTGATATTCGTACTTTAGGATTCTTAGGCATATTAATATCCAATTTTGTTAAACCATCATACATAGCCTGTTTAATACTATTTAAGAATTCTTCTGCATCTAATGGCTGCTTTAAAGCCTTGTAATTTTCTTCCCTGCGTTCTTCAAAGTCAGTAGGTAAATCTTCATCAGGGTTTCTATATCTATCAGCTCCGACAATCCATATTTCTTTACAGCGTAATTTATCCCTTAAAGACTGTAAGGTAACAATCTCGTAATTCATTCTGTTTATACGTTCCTGACCATTATCATCTTTATCAATCACGGCATCCATCATAACAGGCTTTATTACACCTTCAACAGGTATATTATCAGTGCCTGAAAAATAATGAGTACCAATATTATAATACTTTTTAATAATATCCAAAGCTTCTATAATTGGTTGGTATATTTCATTATTTGAACGAAATTCGAGGATGTCAAGTATTTTGGGAACCATACGTCTGTAATGGCTTGCATAGGATGCTCTCATTATTGTGTAGACCTTTTGTCTGTATGCTGAACCAGTATTTTTGAATTCTTTTACTAAAGCCCTAAGCGTATTTTCATTTACTACCGGATACAATACTTCTTTTATTATGCCATCTGGATTATTCAAGGCAGTATCAGCCATTTGAAAAAGAATATTTGTCTTTCCATTTACACGTCTAAAATCATTTATAAGTTCTTTTTCAACCTTCCTTTCTGCTCTTACACCTATTCTATGAATAATTTGTATGAGAAGCTCAATGAGATTATCTGTAATTTCTCTGCATCTTATCCAAAAGAACGCAGCTAAAATTGTGTATCTCATATTTTGGGGATGACGACGTAGTTCTCCTATCTTTTCCGAAGTAGCTCTTAATTTATACTTTTTAAGTATTTTTTGGGGAACAGTCTTGAATAGATCGTGTGGTAATCCTAGCTGCTGAATAGTTTTTAATTTTGTAACTTCTCTGAAAATACTATCTAAGCCAATACGTCCTGGATCTGCCCTCAATTCACTAAATGAAAGAGTATCTTCAGTACTATAGTCAACTTCAGATTCATCATAAGAAGTTAGATTATTTATTAAACTACCCATTTTAATTATAGTTTCATTTGATAAAATATCATATGTTTCTTGAAAGAATTGATTTTCAAAAGAATATATCGCAGATTTAGTTAAACGATCCACACGTTCAGAAGTTGGAGGTTCTATATGCAATTCTCGAAATTTTTTATAGGCTTCATCTTTAAGCGTTTCAATATCAGCATCATGGTAGAAAACATGTTTTGATAACCATTCTGTTACAAGATTAGTATCCTCAGCTGTAGGTTCACGAAAATCAACATACTCCCTAATCTGAGATTTATGGTTATAATAAGTTCGGCTATTCATATCGTAGTTTTCAAATAAATTTTCCGTAACTTGAACTTGCTTTGCAATGTACTTTATTACTATTTTAGGTATCTCATTTTTATAATTTGGGAATCTTGCCTCATACTGAAAGAACTTTAATAGTACCGCAAAACCGAGTCTAGTTTCTCCCGATTTGTTTCCTATGAGTGACATTTCATTCGGCATAATTGTAAAATGCTCAATTAAATCTTCTAATTCCCAATTTCTTTTCATGTTCATCGCCTCCTAATATCTTAATGGTCTGATAATAAATATATCGTACAAAATAATAGTTAATTTAGTAAATTAAACGAACGTTTTTATTACCTTACTCAAACTTCGCAGTTAAATTTCAACATCTGAACCTTGAAAAATCAATATTTCGGCCATATTAAATATACATCACGATACATTTTGGTAAAGCATTTTTCCCCTAAAATGATCAGGAAGCTTTGCTATAAAAGTATCAATTAATTGGTTAATCTGTTCATTTGTGAGAAAAAGACATTCCTCCAAAACATTGCGTATCAGACTAAGAATAAGCCCTAAAGCTTCTGTAAACTGAATGTCAGCGACTTCATCGTAGCACAGGAAGAATAGTTCTCCAAGGCTTCGGGGATCTTCGTTTTGTCGCTTTTCCAGTGCTAGAATCATATATCTAGTTAGCACTACAGCAGTATGAGCTGTCATGGCATCATAGGATAAACCTTGAAATTCTGCGCCAAGATTGAGATAGGATTTGCATATTTTGAAAAACACCTCGATATCCCATCGCTTGCCATAGAGCTGTATAACTTCTTCCTCGGCGAGGCTCATGTCAGTCGAAATTAATGCAATCCAATTCTTCTTGTTGTGGCGATCTCTAACATATACAATGCGAGCATCGATTGTTTCATTTTCCTTGTTATAGAGTTTCACAGGTACTGATAACAAATACTTTGATTTACCACGACGCTTTTTTAATGAACTGTATATCTGTGAAAGTGTTTTTTTCTCACTTCCTACCAAGTACTTGATTTTGGGAGACTTTTTTAGTCTTGCAACCACATTTAGTTTAAGCTTTGTAATTTCTATGATGGTTACAGGAAAAGAAAACCAGCAATCAAAAAGTACATGTTTTGACGGAATACCTGATTTAACAGCCTGAG
>JACMJL010000296.1 GCA_014380625.1 Clostridiaceae bacterium | reverse complement strand
TTTATCAAGAATTGAAACTCCATCACAAAAGGATAATCAAAGGATAGAAAAATACCGCAAAGCCGCAAATAGGATACTTGAAACACTTGAAGAAGATGGAGATAGTGAATTTATTAGAACTAGAGAAATTGAAATAAATGGCTGTGTTTCAGTGCCAGCAAGCTGTTCAGAGGATGAATTCTCAGATAAATTTATTGCTTTCCTAGAACGAAATTACTGGTCATTTGGTGGCGGTATAAAAGCTGTAGAATAAAAACACTTATGGATCGTACTATGGAATAATTAAGATAACAGTATATAAACTAGTTGCAGCGTGGGTTTCCTCAATTCAGGCAGTAGCTCATGGTTCTGATACAGTACAATATTTCCTATCAATCATAGGTTCTTTATTATTTACTATGTAAAATGCAGTATTTTCCCCAGCTTCTGTGCCAACTGTATTGTTTGCAGATTGTTTATAATGAAAGGTATCTTTCATTAATCGCAGTGCACTCATTTCATCAAATTTTGTTGATACTAATACAGCTTTTTTATATGCTTTACAAAAATCTCTTTGTAATTTTATGACATTGTTGTATTGAGTTGATAAACCTCTGTGGTTTCCTATACGAATTATAAAACACTTTTCTGCTCCGTTAGTAACCATAGCTTCTATCATTATTTGTAGTTTTGTTTTATATTCTGTGCTGGACATATTTTTATCACCATCAGTTTCGCCTTGACACCAAACCATAGAGTTCCTTCTTATTTTATACCTATTATTAATCAAATATGTTCTTGCTGCTGTAAATCTAGTTATGACATCCAATCTCTACCTTTCTCCAATTTTTTTATTTGAATCGTTTAATCTCACGCTTTCTCAATAATTTATAAATAAATTATACCTTTATATACTATGAATTACCATATGGTTGATGCCACTATCTGTCCATATTTATATAACACCTTAAAGTAATTAGAAACAAAAGGTATTGAATTGTAAGGTAATAAGTGTCGCAAAAAGTTGAAAAATAGTGACCTTTAGTCCATAATAAGTGGTACATATAGATTTATGATATTTTACCACTGAAAGGATGATATAGATGGAATTTTTCAAAAGATTGAAACTTATGAGTAAATTTTTTCTTGGTTTTGGAATTATTTTTATTATTTTTATGGGAATAGTATTTTTTAGTTATAATGGATTAAGTAAAATGGGTAAAGACTTCTCTAGTTATAATCAAATTGCTACAGAACAAGAATTAGTAGCAAGAATAGAGTCGAATTTGTTATACTGTCGTATTGCATTTAAAGGCTATGTGGATACTGGTGATGTTTCACAGGAGAAAGAGTTTAAAAATCGGTATGAAAAGATGGCGCAATTAATTACTGAATCTAAAGAGAAAGTAAAGGATACCGAGAGAACTAAAAAGATAGATTACACTGAAGAGCAAGCAAAGAAATATAATAATGAATTTGACAATATTTTAAAATTGAGAAGTAAAAAGGATGATATATATAATAATATATTGATTACTAAAGGCGATGAAATGGTTAAAAATTTAACCCAAATTATGAATTCTAGCTTTGTGAGTAAAGATAACGCAACCCTAATGGAGGCTGCAGAAGCCTTAACTAAATTATCTAGTGGTAGGGTATATTCTGTAAAGTATTTGGAAACTCACGACAAAAACATGATCGAAAAGGTAAATAGTAATTTTAATGAAATGGACACCTCTATTAAGAAGTTGGATAAACCCTTAAGCAGTTCAAAAGATAAATATCTTTACGATGTAGTTGTAAGTGATAAGGATACTTATTTAGCTAAATTTAATGAGGTTATTTCTATAGATGAAAGTATTGATAAGTCAGTAAAACAAGGGGATTCTATCGGCCCTGATATATCAAAGATTATCGAAG
>JACMJL010000033.1 GCA_014380625.1 Clostridiaceae bacterium | reverse complement strand
TGTGTTTTTTCAGGTTTCTCCTTTTTCTCTCTCGGTTTTACCTCTTCAATCTGAATAATTTCATTTCTTTTTTGTCGGTAATACTCGTAATTTCCCAGGAAATTTGTAAGTTTTTGATTTTCTAAGGCAACTATTTTACTGCAAAGCTTATTTATAAAATATCTATCATGAGATATAAATAAAATTGTCCCCTCAAATAATAATAGGGTTTCTTCAAGGGTCTCAATAGAATCAATATCTAAGTGATTTGTAGGTTCATCCAATATTAATAGGTTTATATCCTCGAATAATAGCCGACTAAGTTTTAATCTGCTTTTTTCTCCTCCAGATAAACTTTTTACTTTTTTAAATACAGAGTTACCCATAAAAAGGAACTTTGCTAAATATTCTCTTGCCTTGCCTTCTGAAATAGTTATTCCATCTCTAAAACATTCTAGAACCGTCATATCTTCATCTTGAAAAACAACCTGTTGTGGCAGGTAGCCACTTCTAATGTTAGAACCTAAACTCGCAGTTCCAGCTTCCTCTATCTCCTCTCCAAGGAGTATTTTAAGTAGAGTAGTTTTGCCAGTTCCATTCCCTCCAATTAAAGCTACCTTTTCACCGAAACGTATTAATAAATCTGCTTCGTTAAATAAAACCTTGTTTTCAAAACTTTTTACTAAGCCCTTTATCTTAATTACATCCCCACCAGAGCGCTCACTATTTTGAATATTTAATTTCATATTCTGTCTTTCAAGCACTGGTCTATCTAATTTTTGAATTTTATCTAGTCTTTTTTGCATACTTGCAGCTCGTCTAAAAAACTTATTATTATCTGCTCTTATAGCCCAATCTCTTAGTTCTTTAATTGCTTTTTCCATAGCTTTTATTTTCTTTTCTTGTTCTTGGTAAGCTTCAAATTCAAGGGCCAACCGATTTTCTTTTTCCTTTACATATTCAGTATAATTACCAATATATGTGTCACTTTCCATGTCCTCAATTTCGATAATTTTAGTTACTACCTTATCTAAAAAATATCTATCATGAGAAACTATTAATACCATACCCTTATAATTCTTTAAATACTCTTCAAGCCATTCAACAGTTTTTACATCGAGATGATTAGTTGGTTCGTCAAGTAATAGCAGATCAGGATTCTCTAAAAGTATTTTCCCTAAAATTATAGTAGTTTTCTCTCCACCACTGAGAGTGTCAAATGCTTGTGTTAAAAACTGTGGTGTAAAGTCCATGCCGATACATACCTTACTTAATTTTTCCTCTTTTTCATATCCTCCAAGGATCTCATACTTTTGTTGAAGTATGCTGTATTGTTTTAATGCTTTTGAAAGATCACTATCCTTAAACTCTACCATTTTTTTCTCTAAGCTTTTCATTTCTTCTTCAATAATTTCCAGATCTCTAAATGCCACATTTAAAACGTCTAATACAGTGTATTCCTTAGGGTATATAGGTATTTGATCCAGATATCCAAGGGTTGATCCCTTCTTTAACATTATTGCTCCTTTATCAGCCTGTTCAATACCCGCAATAATCTTTAGAACTGTACTTTTCCCGCTACCATTTCCCCCGACTATGCCCACCTTTTCACTTTCTTGTATCTCAAAGGTAATATCCATAAGTACCTCTGTGGCTCCAAAATATTTTACAACATTATTTAATGCTAATTCAATCATTTTTTTATTCCTCCTTAATTCTACACGAAAAAAAAATCCGGACAAGCTAGACTTATCCCGGATTAAAAGCAAATATGCATATAAAAAATCCGGGCAAGTAAACCTCCCCCGGATATTAATTATTAATATATCTGGTTTAAGATTTTTTACTCGCTTCTTGTTAATATAGAAATATATGAAATTTTGGACAGACTTCTACCCTTGATTGCAGAATTTGCTGAAATTCTGGTAGACGTTGCCATTATTTTTTTCATTCTATTAACAAAGCAAATATTCATCTTCAACCCTCCTGTGATTATCAATTTAAATTATATAAGAAAACATGTTGAAAATCAACCAATATTTTCAAATATATCTAGTCATTTCTTTTAAATACCCTTAACCTATAGGCATTAATAGCTGTTGTTCCAAGTTTATCCATCAGCTTGTAATTAGCATATGCACCTACAGCGGCGCCTATGCCCGGTACTAATTGCAACATCTTAGCCAAGTCAATATAATCTCTATATTGCTGCTCAAAAGTCTCCCAATCAAATTCATCTATATTTGCAGGAAGTTGTTTTACATAACTATCCCAGTTAACCATTTGACAAAATACTTCTTGGCCTCTTTCTTTACTTGAAAAGGCTAGTTGAAATACATATAAAATATATAATCGTTCTTTATAATCACTTACATCAAAGCCATATAAACTAGCTGTATCAAAAAGAAATTTAATTTTTAGACTTAGTAAAATAGGAAAATCAGCTAAGCCAAGAAAAAATCCTCCAGCTCCAGTACCCGCACCACTAACCATGGCTGATTTTCTATAAAAATCCAATCTTTCTTTTACTTGACCTTCACGATTTTCTAGGCTTTTTTTAGCAAGTGGTTTTCTTGTAGTATATTCTGACCCAGTTAGTACGCCCTTAACCATATTCCTTATCATATCAGTAATTAAGTTTCTTACCTTAAGAGGGATTAAATTATTAGCTTTTACCTGCATATCTTTAAAAATACTACTTGTAGAAGAGGGTCGCTTATTCATCTTTCCCTTCCATAAGACAAGCTCTTTAAAAGCCACTTCTTCGTAATCAACCATTATATCACCTTCACACTTTTATTTTTAAATTAATAATAACATACTTTCAGATAAAAAAAGCGTTGCCTAGTTAGACAACGCCCGAAGTATTTTATTTTTAAACAGATTTTTTATTATTTCTAAGAAATTTGTTGTTTAAACTCTCCGAATGGATCAATGGAGAAACGCTTTTATAGATTAACATAGTAACTACTGAGATTATAACTCCCTTAATTAAATTAAAAGGTATAATTCCAGAAACCATATATTCAACTAATTTATCTGTAGGCATTTTTCCAAAATAAAGAGGTACGATTAGTAAATAGTTTGATACCACACCAGCTATTACTATAGCTATTACTGAAACTACTAATGAAATTATAGCTGTTTTCTTGGTTTTATTTTTAGAATAAAATAACCCTGCTGTACCTACAAAAGCTGCTCCTACAATAAAGTTAGCTAATTCACCAATACCACCAGTTGGTGAAGGGTGAAATATTAATATTATTAAATTCTTTACTGCTTCAACTGCAATTCCGATTATAGGCCCAAAAGCAAAGGCTCCAATAAGTGCTGGTATATCCCCTAAATCAATCTGTAGATAAGAAAAAGCTGGCAAAATAGGAAATTGCACAAAGGATAGTAATAGCCCTAGTGTAGCTAATAAAGCTATTTTAACCATTAGATTTGTTGATCTTGATACGTTTTTCATTTTAATACCCTCCTAATTTGTATCCCCAAGGGTAACTACAACATAATTTTTTTTATTAAAATAAAAAAACCCTGACAAAAAGTCAGGGTGCTAATTACGTTGTTATTTTACCTTCTTTCATCCAGACTTTACTGTCGGCTTTGGAGTTACACCAAATCAACCAATTACGGTTCGCGGGCTATACCGCCGGTAGGGAATTTCGCCCTGCCCTGAAGATATATTCAATTTACTCTTTAATTGTACTACATTTATTATTTATCTGTCAATCCATATATTTCCCTGCATTAGTACGGAAAATTGCTAGCTTCCTTGCCCATGGTGGCGCACAGATAAAGAAGGCCTACTCTCATTTCTTTGAGGATAAACCTTCTTTTTAAAGGCATAAGTATGGAAACTTGTTGAAGCATCAAATCCTAGATTATAAACGTACTTGTGATTACCTACTCCGTTTGTAAAGTAATTGAATTGTACCTTTGTAGTATCCTTAGAAGTATATTCTCCACCTGCATAAGGCTTAGTTCCACCTAACGTATCCTTGTTTAAAGTAAGTGTCATTTGACCGTTAGCGAAAGTAGTATTCTCAACTCTCCAAGTACAATTAAACATGCCACCATTAGTCCATCCACCTGATTTAGTCCAAACAGTTGTGTTGTACATATCAAATCCCGCACCCATGTGGCCTGTAGTTAATACAAAAACATTTAGGGTAAAAACTTTACTGACAAAACTGCACTTAGTAATAACCCAATCATTCCAATTTTGAACAATTTCTTCTTCATACCACTGCCTCTTAATAATAATTTAATTACGGTTACATTATCAATGAATTTTACAGCTGGTCTTTCCTTCCTCGATTTTGCTTATAGTCAAATAATAATGATACATCAGTACATTTCTACATTTTATTTCCATCCCTAAAAACTGATTTTAGCCCTTTACCGCACCAGCTGTAAGTCCAGAAACTATACGTTTTTGAAATATTAGTACCATTGCTATTAATGGAACTGTAACAATAATTGTAGCTGCTGCAATTTCTCCCCAGGGAACTGTATATTGTCCTTGAAACATTGAAATTGCTACTGGAACAGTTTTTCTTATATCTTTAGTATTTATTGTTAGTGCAAATAGATATTCATTCCAAGCTGCAATAAACACCAAAATGGCTGTAGTAAAAGTGCCCGGTGCAGCTAAAGGTAATATAACCGTCCTAAAGGTCTGAAGAACCGTTGCTCCGTCAATTTTAGCTGACTCTTCAAGTTCAAAAGGTATTTCCTTAAAAAAGGTAGTTAAATTCCAAATTGCCAAAGGGAGCGCAAAGGTTATATAGGGAATTACTAGTCCAGCATAAGTATCCCTTAATCCCATAGTTTTCATAAACATATAGATGGGAGAGATAGTTGAAATTTGAGGGAACATGGATACTGCTAGAACCAATCCCAGAACTATTGTTTTCCCCTTAAATTTAAGCCTTGCAATTGCATAAGCTGTGAAGGATGCAATTGCGATTGAAAAAAGTGTTGTAATTCCTGAGATAACAAAACTGTTCCATAGAAACTTAGCAAAAGGTCTAGCGGTAAATACTAATTTATAGGATGCAGTGGTTATTGTACTAGGAATCAGGTTAAAGGAGCTGAATATTTCATTTGGAGTTTTCACTGAAGTTAAGAACTCATAATAAAATGGAAAGATTATTATTAATAGAAATATAGTTAAAAATATATAAAATCCAATTTTAGTTAAATATTTATTTTTCATTTATCAAACCTATTCCTTTCCAGATAAAACATCTGCACCAAGTATCTTAATATAGGCCATACTAATAATTGCTACACAAAGGAAAGCGATTACAGATAAGGTAGAACCCTTACCAAACTCCATCTGTGCAAACATTGTTTTGTAAGCCAACGTAGAAAGCGTTTCCGTGCTATTTGCCCCACCCGTCAATACATATATAAGGTCAAACACTCTAAAAGCATCAAGAGTCCTAAATAATAACGCCACTAATATTGTTGGTTTAAGAAGTGGTAAAGTTATTTTAAAAAACCTGTATATTTTACCTGCACCATCTACATTGGCTGCTTCATACAAACTACTGTCTATGTTTTGCAAGCCAGCTAAAAGTAGTAATGCCATGTAGGGTGTGGTTTTCCATACATCTGTAAAAATAGCAGCAAAGGTAGCTCCATTATGGGTGGTAAGTAATATTCCTGCATTCTTTATTAGATGAAGTTGTGCAAAAAGATGTGCGATAAACCCATTTTGTCCATCATATAAAAATTTCCACATTACTGCAGAAACAACAGTTGGAATGGCCCAAGGTACCAGTATAGAGGCTCTTACAACTCCAATTCCTCTAAAACTTCTACTAATAATTAAAGCACAAAATATTCCAAGCACTAATTCTACTAGAACAGATATAACAGTAAAAATGAAAGTATAACTAAGGCCACCCCAAAATCTATCATTTGAAGGGTTCAGGTAATATAAATAGTTACTTAACCCTACAAAATTTGGAGTAATAAAAGAATCTCTTAATTCTTCAATAAGCCCTGAAGCCTTATTGACATCGGCCTTTATAGCAGTATCAGCAGTTATAGCAATAAATTCTTTTCTTAAACTTATAAACTTATTATGCGTAGTTACAGCCACAGTTTTATCAATAACAATGTACTTTAGCCTTTCATCAGGAATTGCTTGAAAAGAATTTGTATATTTTCTAACTTGTTGTTCTTTTGAGGAAATTGCATTTTGAGCTAAAATCTTAATGTTTAAGTCTGTAAGTTCAGTTAAAGCCTGTGTAAGCTTTCCCTTATCTTCTCCCTTAGCATCCTTTGATGCATTTGTTAATGCTGCCTTTGCTAAATCATAATTACTAAAATATCTCTCCATATCAAATTTGTAATTTAAAAATGTTGAGTTTCTAGTAGGATTATTTAATCTTAAATCAAACATACTATACCAAAATGACTTAATAACTGGATAAAATGCTATCATCATAATTATTATAATAGCCGGTGCTATCATCAGGTATCCTGTCTTTGATTCACTTAAGTGAAATTTATTTTTTTTCTTTTTAATACTTTTATTTTCTTGAATTTTACCCTCCATAATTTCACTTCCTAGCTTTATATTTGAAGGGACTGTCTCAAAATAAAATTAGTTATTTCGAGATAGTCCCTATATCCTTTATTTACTTGCGTCTGTTACTGCTGCTTTCATTTTTGTATCCATATTCTTAATGGCAACATCAACATCTTGTTTTCCAGTTAAGTAGTTTGATATTTCTATCTGCATTATATCTGAAAGTTTAGGATATATCGGTGATACTGGCCTTGGAACTGCTGCTGAAAGTCCATCAACAAAATTCTTATCTGCAAATAAAGGATTTTTTGTTGTTACCGCTGAGTCTTTATACAAGGATAATAAGGTTGGTGCACTTCCTCCATCTATAGCGGAAATTTTCTGTCCTTCTGCTCCAGTCATAAACTTAACAAACTGCCAAGCTTCATCAGGGTGCTTTGAATACTTATTAATCATTGTATTCCATCCACCAAGGCAGGCGGCTGAACGTACGCTTCCTTTTGGAAGGGGTGCAATAGCTACTTTGCCAACTACTTTTGATTGAGCTTCATCTTGAGCTAATGCCCATTGGTAAGGCCAATTTCTTATTAATCCACCTTTACCCTCGATAAATGCAGTGTGTGATTCTGTTTCCATAAAGGTAGTTATATTACTAGGCACCAAATCAGAGGCTACAATAGATTTCATTGTCTCAAGACCTTTTTTAGTTTCTGGTGATGATATTGAAATATTTCCATCTCCATCTACAACTTTACCACCGTAAGCAGATATAAATTCAACAGCATTACATACAAGTCCTTCATATTGTTTTGCTTGCATCAAGTATGGAAAATCAATTTTTCCCTTTAAAGCTTTGGCTTGTGTTATAAGATCTTCCCAGGTTGCTGGAGCTGTTTGAACTAAATCCTTTCTATAGAATAATAATCCTGCATCTATAAACTTAGGCATTCCCCAAGTTTTACCCTTGAAGGTAACTGAATTTATCGGTCCCTCCATATAATCTTTCAAATTAATTCCATCTTTTGCAATATAATTATCAAGTGGAAGTGCATAACCTGCCTGGGCAAATTCTGCTGGCCAAATAACATCAGCATCAAAAACATCGTAATCTGTTCCTTTAGCATTAAATACAGTTACATATTGATCATGTTGCTTACCTGTGTCTGATGGCATCTCTATAAAATCAACATGAATTTTGCCTTTGTTTAACTCATTGAATTTCTCCACAACCTTTACATTAGCAGGTGTAACATCCTTACCTCTGGCATAAACGATTTTTACAGGTTCTTTACTTGTTTCAGTGGAAGTTGTTGAACTGCTGCTATCCTTAGATCCACACCCCACAATGGTTGTGGCCATAATCATAGTAGTTACAATAAGAGCTAGAATTTTTTTAGTTTTCATAAATTAACAGACCCCCCTCTTAATCTAGGTAATCGATTTCCCGACATGGTAATTGTAACATTTATGTAAATATAAGTCAATTAAATTCTTAGTTTTTATTTGTATTCTTTTTCTTAAAAGCTTACTTACTTACTATTGTATTTAAATTTCTTGGAAATATAACTGTAAATTCATTAAAATATTAAATAAACATGTTTTACTTCTTATATATTAGGTAACCGGTTTCCCGTCATGTATTTTTTTAGAGGCAACTATGGTTTATATTTGCCTCGTGCTCTCTCTTACCTCTATTGATCCCTTTAATACTATATCCTTGTCTTGGATCTTTTCACCCTTATTAATCATGTCAATAAGAATCTTAGCAGACATATTTCCAATCTCTGATATGGGTTGGTGCAACGTTGTAAGTCTAGGCCTAATAAATCTAGATATCTTTATGTCATCAAAGCCTATTATGGATACCTCTCCAGGAACATTGATACCTTTATCGAAAAGATAGTTTAATGCTCCAAATGCCATCTCATCATTAGCGCAGACAATTGCAGTTATATTCTTGTTAAACATCATTAGTTTTTCACAGGCATTGTAACCACTTTCTATAGTAAAGTCTCCCGCTGTTACCATACTAGGTTTTAATGGTATACCAGCCTCCATTATAGCCATCTTATAACCCTCATATCTACTCACACCACAGGCATCATCACTACAAAATGCTCTAATATTAGCAATATTTCTATGTCCAATTTCCATAAGAAATTTAGTTGCCTCATAACTCTCTAATTTGTTGTCCACACTTATACTTAAGGCCCCGGCACAAGTGCTATTTAAAGATATAGTTGGCATAGGATTATTTTTAATAAATTCTAATATCCCCTCTTGAACAGTTTTATGTGCTGTGAATATTATTCCATCTACACCTTTATCCTTCAAAAGGTAAAAATTATCTAACTCAATTTTCCTATCTCCATTAGAGTTACACAATATAGTACTATAATTATAATAAGTTGCAGTTTTCTCTATTGAAGATACAAGCTCACCAAAATACATATTATTAATATCATTAACTACTACTCCAATCATATTGCTCTTTTTACCAGCCAAACTTCTTGCAAGTGCATTTGGCTTAAAGGAGGTTTCATTTATTGCTTTAATCACTCGTTCAGTGACCTCTTGGCTCACTGCCTTTGTTCCGTTAATTACTCTTGACACTGTAGCCACAGATACTCCTGCGAGTTTTGCTACATCTTTTATAGTTGTGCTCATTTTTTTCACCTCTATTTTTTCTTCAATTAAATTCATATTATCACAGATAATTACAAGTTACAATTAAGATAATTTCTCTGATGTACAAATCCTGCAGCATGGAAATTGAGAGGGTTGGTATGAAAAGAGAGCATATTTCTAGATCTTAATTTAACTAGAAACCACCTTATTCCTGTAAAATAAAAAAACACTTGTGTTTTTCTTATTAATACACAAGTGATTTTTTTGTTGTTTTACTAATTTAAGCTGCTTCTTCTAAAGAGTCCTTTTCATTAACCTTTTTCTTGATAATTGTTCTTCCAATAAATTTAACTAATTCATTAATAACAATTATCATAGCGGCTAATGCTATCACCTTTATCCACAGAGTTATACTTAGAGGTACTGAGTTAAAGAATCCTGACAGAAATTGTGTTACAAGAATTTGAACAACTGCAGTTATTGAAATAATTTTTAAGGCTATCTTATTATGAGTAAAATGCTTAACTATACTATCTAATCCAAATTCTCTGCAATTTAAAGCATTAAACAATGCACTAAAGGCAAATAATGCGAATAAAACTGTACCCATTTCAGAACCTGAAATTTCATTAGTACTTTTATTTATAATTACATTCTTTAAATCAACGCCTAAAATATTAAATTTCATCTGAGTCAATATAATACCTGTAATATAGATTGCATTCAAAATCATACTTGTAAGCATAGTTCTTGTTATTATACTTGCATTTCTATTAACTGGCTTCTTATTCAAACTTTCATTTCTAACGGGTTCTAATCCAAGGGATAATGCGGGTGGCCCATCCATAATAATATTAACCCATAGTAACTGAATAGTTGTAAAAGGCATAGTAAGTCCTAGTAATACTGATAAAATTGCAGTAAGAAAAGCTACAAAATTAACAGTAATCTGAAATTGAATAAATCTTTGAAAATTCTGATATATTCCTCTGCCCCATTTAATACCTTGTACTATTGTACTGAAGTTATCATCTGTTAATAATATATCTGCTGCATTTTTACTTACTTCAGTTCCTGCTATTCCCATAGCAATACCAACATCTGCTCTATTTAAAGCAGGTGCATCATTTATACCATCTCCTGTTACAGCTACAACTTCGTTGTTTGCTTGAAGAGCTTCTACAATCCTTAGTTTAGTATCAGGCTTAGAACGAGCCACGATTGCAATGTTTTTAATTTCCTTTTGTAATTCTTTATCACTTAAAACATCAATATAAGATGCTTCCACAGCTATTTTATTATTTTTAAGTATTCCCAATTCCCTACCAATAGAGATTGCAGTATTTATGTTATCCCCTGTAAGCATTTTAGTCTCTACTCCAGCTATTTCCGCCAGTTCAATAGCAGCCTTAACATCTGTTCTTAAAGGGTCTCTTATTCCTACAAAACCTTCAAAAACAAGTCCTTTTTCTAACATGTGAAAATTCTCCTCTGCAGTAAGGGCTACTTCTGCTTCTAGGCTTCTATGTGCAAAGGCAATTATTCTACTTGAATTTTTCTGAAGTTTTTCAATCTCTGTTAATTTTTCTCTTATACTAGGCTCGGTTAATGCTATTATTTTTCCATTAACTAATTCATAGCTACAAAGCTCTAATATTATCTCAGGAGCTCCTTTTGAATACACTACATATTCTTCGTCACCATTCACAACTGTAGACATTCGCTTTCTTTCGGAAGAAAAAGGAACTTGATGAACAACTTTTTTTGACTTACGATATTCTATGTAATCATGTTCTTCATTATAAAGTAATAGTGCACACTCTGTAGCATTTCCTAAGTATTTTATTCCCTCTTCACTTTTTTCTATATCTGCAGTAGAGTTTAAAATACAATTTTCTACAAAGTAATTATGTGCTTTACTCTCTTTATATTCCACGAATTCATTATTTAAATAAACTTTTTCTACAGACATTCTATTTTGAGTTAAAGTACCTGTCTTGTCTGAGCAGATTACGCTTACAGACCCAATAGTCTCGCAAGCTTCTTTCTTACGAACTAAAGCATTTATTTTTGCCATTCTTTGCATAGTTATGGCTAATGTCATGTTAATCATTGTAGGTAGTCCTTCTGGAACTGCTGCAACAATCAGTGCTATACAAACTATGAAAGAGGTTTTAATAGGAGAAATTGAATCTAAGAACGGAAAAAATCCAGAAAGATCTATATTTATTGTTTTTAATAAAACCATCTTCATAACCATTACTATAAATAATAAAAGAGCAATTATACTTGATATTTTAGATATCATTCCACCAAGGTTGCCTAGTTTAATTTGAAGTGGAGTCTCAATATCAAGTTTACAAAGATTTTGAGCTATCATTCCCATTTCTGAGCTATCTCCAGTAGCAGTAACTACCATCTTACCCTTTCCATAAGCTACAAAGGTTCCACCAAATACCATATTCCTTTGTTTAGCATGAATAGGATCTTGTATAAGCTCCTTATCGCCCTTTTTTAAGGTTTCCATAAGTACAAGTATATCATCGCGCTTAGAAACATCCTCTGATTCTCCTGTAAGCATGTCTTCTCTAATTTTAAGGTCTACACTCTCTACTAACCTACCATCAGCAGGAATCATATCTCCTGTTTCTATTAAAATTATATCTCCTGGCACTAAGTCAGATTTATTTAATTGAAGTATATTACCATTTCTTAAGGCTTTTACAACTATATCTTCAGTCATTTTAGAAAGTGCATCTGCCGCTTTAGCAGATTGACCTTCCGTAATAATTCCTATGCCTATTCCAATTATAACTGCACAAACAATACCTATTCCATCTTGCCATTCACCAATTAATGCACTAACTACAGCAGCGATTAGTAAAATTACCATCATAGGTTCCTTAATAGCGTCAATTATTTCTTCAAGTAATGAACTCTCCTTTAAAGGAGTAAACTCATTTTTCCCATATCTAAGCATTCTTTTTTCAACTTCTGAATCATTTAACCCCTTTTGACTATCTACTTTAAGCTCTTCTAAAGCTTCTTCAGTGTTGACATTAAAATATTTCAATTTCCCACACCCTCTTTAAATTATTAAATATAATACTAATTCTACTTTAAATTCCACAAAAATCAAGTATTATGTTTCATTTCTCTATATGGCAGTTCTATTTTTCCCAATATACATTTACTTCATTGCATTTAATGTAAATATATTGTAAAATAATGATGTATACACAATTCAAATAATTTAAAATAATGAAAGCGAGGATTTAAAATGGCAGTTAGTTTACAAAAGGGTCAAAAGGTAGATTTAACGAAGAGTAATCCTGGTCTTACAAAAGTACTAATAGGACTTGGCTGGGATACAAACAAGTACGATGGAGGTTCAGATTTCGACTTAGATGCAGCTGCTTTTCTTTTAGGTGAAACGGGAAAAGTAAATAGTGATGCCGATTTTATATTTTACAATAATCTAAAAGATGCTTCTGGTTCAGTAGTTCATTTAGGTGATAACTTAACTGGTCAAGGTGATGGCGATGATGAACAATTAAAGATAGAGCTAGGTAAAATTCCACAAAATATCTCAAAGGTTTCTTTCACAGTAACAATTAATGACGCAGATGCAAGAAAACAAAACTTTGGGCAGGTATCTAATGCCTTTATTAGAGTTTGTAATGAAGAAACTGGTGCAGAATTAATAAGATATGATCTTGGCGAAGACTTTAGTGTTGAAACAGCCGTAGTAGTAGCTGAGTTATACAGAAACGGAACTGAATGGAAATTCAATGCTATAGGTAGTGGTTTTCAAGGTGGTCTAGAATCCTTATGCAAAAACTTTGGAGTATCAGTTTAATACACCAAAGAAAATAATTAATAATTTTGAAAAGGGTGATTAAGATGACAATTAATCTACAAAAGGGTCAAAAGGTTGATTTAACTAAAGGGCATCCTAACTTGGTAAAGGTAATTGCCGGTTTAGGTTGGGACACAAATAGATATGATGGTGGATTCCAGTTTGACTTAGATGCTGCAGCTTTTTTAGTTGGTGAAACTGGCAAAACACTAAGTGATGGAGATTTTGTATTTTACAATAACTTGAAACATTCTTCAGGCGCTGTAATACATATGGGAGATAATCTCACCGGTGAAGGCGATGGCGATGATGAGCAAATTACTGTTGATTTAACAAAAGTTCCTCAGAATATAAAAAAAATTGCTTTTACTGTAACAATTTTTGATGCAGAAACAAGAATTCAAAATTTTGGTCAAATTTCAAATGCTTATATTAGACTCTGTAATGAAGAAAATGGTGAAGAAATAATTAGATATGATTTAGGTGAAGATTTTAGCGTTGAAACGGCTATAGTTGTTGGGGAGCTATACAGATATGGTACTGAGTGGAAATTCAACGCCATAGGTAGTGGATTCCATGGTGGCCTAAGATCACTTTGCTTAAATTTTGGAATTAATGTTTAAATCACCTTATTACTTTAATCAATATGATAAATATAGGAGGAAACAATAATGTCAGTAAATCTTCAAAAGGGTCAACGTGTTGATCTTACAAAAGGAAACAAGGGTTTATCAAAGATTTTAGTTGGCCTAGGTTGGGATGCTTCAGCTCCAGTCAGCAGAGGTCTCTTTGGTAAAAAACCAGCCAATATTGATTGTGATGCTTCTGTTTTAATGATAAATAAATTAGGTAAACTCAGTAGTATGGAGAGTGTTATTTATTTTGGTCATTTAAAGAGTAGTTGTGGAAGCGTAACCCACACCGGAGATAATTTAACTGGTGATGGGGATGGCGATGATGAACAAGTACTAGTGGATTTATCAAAAGTACCTGAAGAAATAGACAAATTAATTTTTGTTGTTAATATTTATGACTGTATAAATAGAAAGCAAGATTTTGGTTTGATTAACAATGCCTTTATTCGTATTGTAAATACTTCTGGCAATGTAGAGTTGTTAAAGTATAACCTTTCCGAAAACTATGCTGGAAAAACTTCTCTTATATTAGGGGAGATGTATAGAAATAATGGTGAATGGAAATTTTCAGCTACTGGTGAAGGTACAAATGATCCTTCATTAAAATCTATAATTGGTCGTTATACAAATTAATAAAGTATTTGGCGGGAAGAGGCGATAACTATGTCAGTTAGTCTTGAAAAAGGTCAAAAGGTAGATTTAACTAAAGGAAATAGTGGATTATCAAAAATCATTGTAGGGTTAGGTTGGGATGAAGTTGCACAGAAAGGTGCTAAAGGCTTATTCAGTTCCCTTTTAGGTAAAAGTACTGTGGATATCGATTGCGACGCTTCAGTGCTTATGCTAGACGAAAACAATAAGCTCCAGGGTGTTACTAATCTTGTTTACTTTGGCAACTTGAAAAGTAAAGATGGAAGCGTAGTTCACACTGGCGATAACTTAACAGGTCAAGGTGATGGAGATGACGAAGTAATCCTTGTTAATTTATCAAAGGTACCTAAGAATTTCAAAAAACTTCTATTTACCGTAAATATTTATGACTGTATAAAAAGACATCAGGACTTTGGAATGATAAAAAATGCTTTCATTCGAGTGCTAAATGACTCTAACAAGAAAGAATTAATAAGATATGATCTTTCAGGTAATTATGCCGGAAAAACGGCTCTTATCGTTGGAGAAATATACAGGCATGAAGAAGAATGGAAATTTGCAGCTATCGGTGAGTCAACTACAGATGATTCTTTAAAAACTATAATAGGCAGATATTAGAAAGCTTAAATAAGGGACTATCTCAAAATCATTTTATTTTGAGATAGTCCCTTTTGTATTTAAACAATCCTATATATTCTATTTAATAATTCATCACTAGAATATATCCCATGGCAACTTGTGCAAAATATTTTATTGTTACCCAAAAGTAATTGTCCATATTTCATATTTAATTCTCCATGGGCAGGAATAAAACCCGACATAGAATTTTCAAGCATTGGCAAATCTAAAATAGAATCTCCAGCAGTTACTAATTGATCATCTTGCTCCATTTCCATTATATATTTTAGCGGTGCCCATTTATTTATGAAATGTGGAATTATATAAATCTTTCGACCATTCTTAACCATTCCATAACCATAGTCACCACAGAACAGCTGTAATTCAATTAAATATTCTTCTTCTATAACATTAGTTTTTAAAACAATATATATAAATACCTTATCACAACACCTAAAGGAATTTACCTCAGGATTTTTCAGAAACCGGCCTAAATTATTTAATAACTCCTCTGGTGAAATAATTTCATCCATTTGTTTACGTATTAGTTTCTGCCAATTTAAATCAATCTCATTATTTTTAATTAATACTCCACCGTTAGCCACAACTGCATATTTATTTATTAAACTATCCTTAAAGAAGGTAATCCTATTAAATTGTTCTAAAGATCTAGTAGTTACAGGTATGAAGATAACTTTTTTACTCAAAAGGTTTAATATTTCCATGGAGTTCTTACTCATATAAGATATTATTACTCCATCTTTTTTTTCCACGGGAAAGACATCCTTCATTTCTTCATTAATAAAGGACTTAGAATAAATAAGAGTACGATCTAAATCTGAAGCAAAAATCATTAAATATCACCCAAGCCTTTTGGCTTAATTATGCCACAACAGGAGTAAGACATATCCTTGAATATTTCTACTTTAACCTTTCTATCCGCTGCAAGCCTATAGATATGTCTTAAGTTAGGGTTATCTAAGGAATCTACTAAAATTCTCCAAGGAATCCTCCTAAGTAATACTCTAGTAGTTTCACCTACCCCTGGCTTTATAAGATTTATATTATCAATTTCATATATTTTCTGTATGTTTTTGACATCCTTAAGTCCCTTATTATTAGTAGTATCTTTTTCTGAGTAATAAGCTTTATCTACTCCTTCAAACTCCCCAGTTACTGTATCTATAAAATTATTTGATACATCTGAAGTTTCCCATTCAGAGTAATATTTTGCCCCATGAAAATCTTCTTTACCTATAAATTTTTTATTGTATACAGTTCTACTAATAAGTCCAGACACAGTAGAATTCAAACATGCGCTAGGAATCAAAAAATCTTCTCTAGTAGCATAAGTATCTGTGCAATATGCAGGGTCTGACAATACCGCTAAATCCGGATTAAGTTTAATATTGTAATCCGCATAAAACTTATTACAGGCCTCGATTAAGGTTTGTTGAATTACACCCTTACCTGTCCACCCATCAATAAACTGTAGCTGACTATTTGGATGGGTTTTTAATATATAGTTAAGAGCATTTTCGTCGATCCCTATGTCTCGAACTATGGAGATACTATAATGAGGAACATCTATATGATACTTATATTTTATGTATCTTTTTATTAAAATTCCAATGGGAGTACCAGCGCGAGCCAAGGAAACCAGCACTAGTTTATCCCCTCTTTTTTTAATTATTTCTTCGCTTAGTACAGCAGTAAGCTGGGCTAATTTTTTCTTACTCTGCGCTAAGGTCTCATGAAAAATATCCATATATTCGCTAGAGGGGTGATACTCTATAGGAAGCATTTCCGAATAGTGAACTCCACTTTGAATTGCATTTTCCCTATAATCATTGTTTTGTTCTTCAATTAATCCATTAATATTCTTTAGTAAAAAAGTAACATCCTCTAAAGGATAACTACCAGATAATATATTTTCATTCATTTACTCTTGCCTCCTCTTATAGGATAGTTATAACCGACTACGGAATACCGCAGGATTTGTTTATCTGAGAAATTATCTTACTTAACTTTCTTGGAAACTTACAAACACCACATTCTTAATATTATAATGATTAAATATCTGAGCGAACTCCTCTTTTTTATCCTCCTCTAAAGGCTTCTCTGAGAACATAAATACTTGTTTATAGAATGACTTAGGTATGTTATACATATACTTTTGAGTTTCTAAATCTTCTGAAGTTTTAAAAGTAATTTTTGTGTTTATCCCGTAGTTAGGAAGATTCCTTACATAAATAGGACTTCTAGTAGTTGATTGAAAATAAATTTCACTACCCATTTCGCTGCTTATAGCACAAGGTATATAAATAAACTCCTCTGTACCTATGCATAAACAGTTTCCAGCAATCCTTAATTTCTTTAAATCAACAGCAATATTCTTTACCTCTACCATAAACTCCCTATGCATTTCTGAAGTACATCCAAATCTTCCTGTTTCCATTATATATCCGTGAATAAAGTTGCCTTTGTTCACCTTGATTTCTTTAAAGGTAACCTCTTTATCCATCAAAGCAGCATCCATTTTATCTACAAAATCTAATTGCCCAGTTTTACTAGGTCTGATAGTCCCCTTAATTAAAGAACAAATCCTCACAGCTTTGCCATTGTAACTATCAGAAATTAGCTCCTGCTCTTTTTCTCGAAAGTCTAGCACAGAAATTATACCAAAGGACTTCCCTTTAATTTTATTAATAAGGTTTAATGCTGTTTTTCCTGTAGTTAGTTCATCGTCAATTAACACTATATCTTCGTGTTCCTGAAATATATTAGTATTAATAGGATAAAGCTGATGTTCCATAGCATGGGAATGCTCTTCTTGAAATAGAATACTTGCTTCTATACCTTTAATATCCTCCCTGGTAGTGTGAATATATGTAGAATTGGAGAAACTATTGAAAACTGCATGTGAAAGTCCTGTTGCAGTTTCTGCAAACCCTATAAAAAGAGTCTTATGAGTAAGCTTTATTGGACTTTTTAAGATCTCTATGGCTGATTCTATCCTAGAAATTTCTGTAGGTTGTCCGATTTCTAGCCCTTGAAGATAATTAAAAGCATTAACTAATACCTTTGTTTCCGCTAAAAGTATATTTTCTCGTTCTTCTAGCCAACTTCTTGCTAAAATTCCACCAATAAGATTAAGTGCTAGTGGTGTCATAGGTAGATGTTTACCAATAACTCTACTTACAAATAAAAACTCCCTTTTAGTGTTTTTTCTAGCTGCCATGCTAAAAAGAAACTCACTTGGTATTTTATATCTGTTTTTTTTAATATGTAAATTAATATGTAAATTTTTATCAATAACATATTCTCTCTTACTATTTGAGTACGTCTCTAAAGTCTTTTCCATCGTCTAAAACCCCCGTTATCCTTGAAAGTATTTTGATTTCCTGCGCCCACTTCAAGTGAGGCTTGACCTCATTCATTTTATTAGAATAAGAACTTTTTATAACCCCATCTATTTCAGAAATTAAAATTGCCTCTGCATCCAAATACTCCTCCTTAGAAACAGCCATTAGAGAATTAATAATTCCAACTTGCTTTGGATGTATTGCAGTTTTCCCCAAAAGTCCATTAGCCTTGTCTAAACTAATTTCTTTTATTAACACTTCTAAATTGCCAGCAAAATATTCATTTACAGGAGCAGAAATAACATAATCATCTCGTTTAAACATATTTACAATATCACCAATACAATCATTAATTACAGTTACATCATATATGGTTACTTCAGAGCTTCTCCTAAGGCCATAAACTCCTGAAAAATCCGTCCCACCAATACGTATATTTAAGATCAGATTCTTATAATTATCTAAAACTTTCTTAATTCTTAGCAATTCCTCAATTCTAGTTTCCTTATAAATAACTTCTGGTGTTTCCAGAATTGGCATTACATATAAATGTTTTTTATTCCTTTCATTATATTCACTTATTATTTCTAGATACTTTTCACCTTCAACTGGTCTGAACTTTGGAATTACCAGCCCACAAAGTCCTTCAAGCATAGATTTGTTCAAGAGTCTCAATAGTTGCTCTTTATCTCTTACTCTGATAAATATTAAAGGTAAGGCATCTAAAAAGTCTTTATCTTCACGTGCTCTACTTTCAATTGCAGTAAAAAAATCACTTAAATTTCGCTCTGCTTCTTCAACTAAACTAGTTGGGACAGCATCTTCTAAACAAATTACCACGGCACAAGAAGATGTGTTAAGTACATCTTTCATTAGGTTTTCCCTGTTAGCAGGCATATAAATTGTTGCACCAAGTGCATGAGAAAGCAAATCTTTTTCAGAACTGAAATAGAAATGCTCTGGTTCTTTATAAAAAACATTTTTATTCTTTATGCTATTAAAATATCTCATGTAAAATTCCTTTTCCTTTCCATCTGTCTAATAATTCAATATATGAAACAGGAGAAGCTAAAACTTCCCCTTAAATCTATAACTTAAAGTAATTTTCTATCTTCAAAATCCTTTTTTAATTGCTGTAGTCTTTGGCTTCCCTCAACTCTCTTTTGTTTCATTTCGTTTTGAATTTGCTTTGTCTCCTCTATGCCTGTTACTATAGTCTGCCAAGATTTCTCTAAGGTCTCAATAGATACAAAACTTCCTGATGCTAATTTAGCAGTCATTTTTGACTGAAGTGCTGTGTTTTGAGCGTTCCTTAGTAGCAATTCATTAGTTTTTTCATCCAGAGCTGATAAAGCCTTGGCCTGTATATCCTGCCTCTTTAGCATTATTGATTGAGTCAAACATTGCTTAAATATCGGTAAAGTAATTATGAAGGCAGAGTTAATCTTTCTTACAAGATTATAGTTACCATATTGTATAGTCTTGATAGAAGGCATAGTTTGAAGCGCAATATTTTCTGCTAACTTAAGATCATAAATTCTTTGATCAAACATTTCTTTAACTTGTAACATGTTAGAAACTTCCATTTGATCTATTCTATCTCCTGATTCTTCTGCTTTCTTCTCTAAACTTGGGATTATATTATTATTAAATTCCTCTAGAGCTAATTCTCCAGCATAAATATATCTTTCTAATTCCTCATAATACTCTAAATTTTTCTCAAACATACTTTCCAAATTTTTATTAGCAGTTGAGATCTCAGCTTCATAACTTTTTAAAGTCACATATACCTTGTCTACCTCATCTCCCATAGTATGATATTTCTTAAATATAGCTTCAATAGAGGTATTCACTTTCTTAAATAATTTTTCTAAAAAGCCAGGTTCCTTTTCTTTAAAATCCTTTATATCAAACTTCTCCATTATTTTATTTAATTGCATCAACATTGTACCAGAGTCCTCAACCTTTGCAATTTCCATTTGATGAAGCAACAAATCAGAGAACTTAGCAATATTTTCTGCTGTTGAATTACCAAACTTCATAATGCTATCCATGTTTTTGATATCTATTTGCCTAACAATACTCATAACCTCTGGAGAGTTCTGAACCTTTAATGCCATTTTTTCCTTTTGTTCTACAACATTGAATTCTTCTACAGGTTTTATTATTACCTCTTGTGTTTTTACTTCCTTTGGCTGAAATTCATTTCCTGTTAAATTCATCTTTTACTTCCTCCTTTGAAATCGAAAAATTTAAAGATTGATGATTTAGTACTTTTCTCACTAATATTAGTTACTTCAGGTATTTGTAGTTCAAATGCCACAGTTTTTAATTGATGGACATCAAATAAGCTATCCCTTATTAAGGTTTCTACATTATTATAATTTGTAGGTGCAAATATAACTATGTCTGCTCCTACCTTATTCATGAAGGCTATTAAAATAATGTCTTCCTCACTAAAATTTTCTTTTGTATTATCGTAGATAACTAGCTTAGGAACTTCTGCAGTAAAGTCAAACTTTTCTAGTAACTTTAGAATTTCACCCTCCATGTTAATAATAGTCATAAGGATTTTGAGTTTGAATTTTTCATCATAATTTTCTTTAAAGACCTTGGATAGAATTAACTCATTAATTTTATGTACTATAAAATGTTGAAGGGAATTTTTTAAATATCCCATTTTATATAAAGAGCTTTTAAATAATTTATTCTCATCCACTAACCCCTTGTCATTAAAAAGAAATGCAGAAGCAAACAGATCCTGTTTTGAATACATTATTTTTGTAAAGGGCAATCCTTTAACTATAAAAGTATTATGTGCCACAGTAAAGTATTTATAATCTGACCAGTAATCATTTATATTTTCGAAAACTCCATTTATTTTAGCAAATAAATTTGGAACATAAACTGTATTACCTTCCACTCTAAATTCTGGTCTTATATTAGCAGGTTCATTCCATAATATCTTAAGTTCATCATAAGTAGTTTTAAGTCCAACTGAATAAGTTTGACCTTCATCATACTGTCTAGCTTTAAAAAGTCCCGTTTCTCCATCACCATAAATGACCTGCTCTATTTCCTTAGAGGCATTATATGCAACAGTGGATTTCCTTACTTGTCTCTCCATCAATGGAAATTCTTGCAACTTGCAACGTTCCTTTAACTTTATTACTGTTGAATACTGGTCACTTGGATCAATATCTTGAAACAGCTTTTCATAATTCTCCTCTGAATTTATATAAATCACATCACAACCTAGTTTAAAAAAATATATTAGGAAATATATATCATGTTGCTTTATTTCACCATAATATAATATTTTAGGGTTAGCATCTTGTATTAACTCTTTAAAAAGTAGGTTTATATAACTATTTATCCAGCCAATAAGCTTTACTACAAAGTTTTGCAATTTAGAGGTGTTTATGCTTTGATCTCGTTCTATATACAAATAAATTATTTCTCTAAAAGCCTTTTTTATTTGTAAATTCATAATTTCATCCTTGGATTTTGGAAAGACTTTTAAGTTCAATAGTTTATTTATAAAAATATCTTTTTGGCTTAAGTTAAAAAAGTTTGGGTCTTGTAACTCCTTTAATATGTTAGCCGTTTCCTCTCCACTTATCATAGGAATAGGTCTATCAAACCTTACATACCCATTTTTTAAACCACAAAGTTTTTTATCTATATTAAATATAGCATTATAATAAATATCCAACCCATTATTGCTATTATCTTCTACTCCAATATACCGCTGAAAGAAAACTGGATAAATAGTGTTCTCAATAAAATCCAATCTTTGATTAATTGGCAGGAGTAGGTCATTAAAGATATCAGTTGAACCCCTTAAAATAACTTTAGGAGAGGTTTTCCTTTCACTAGTTATAGACATATTCACCTTGCTTGCCAAAAGTTCTATTTCTTTAACTACCATTCTTTTTGGTTCTTCAATTACATAGGAATATCTATTCATTTTATCTATAGCATTAAAAATCTCGTCAGAATTAGTATTTATGAAGATGACGTCACAACCAATTAAAGACAATAAAATTAAAAAGTAACCCTCATGTTTTTTTATATCTCCATAATACATTACTTTTGGATTATAAACTGTCATAGAAAAATCAAACAAGGATGGAACATATCTATTAACCCAACACATTAACTTAATAATAAAGTTTATTCCAATGCTAACATTTGATAGTTTTTCATTTGCTACAAATAAGCAAATTACTTCTCTAAAGGCCTCTCTTACGTTGACTTTTAGAGTCGAATCTAAAAAAGCAGAAAAAATATTGTTCTGTTCAAGAACATCAATGATTTCTCCTGAAGCTAGTTTATCTACTCCTATGGAACTGATACAACTGTTTATTTTATCTGTTACTTCTGAACTTAAGGGAATATCAATTTTATTCTTCAAAACAAGATAGATATTCGTAAGCTTGCTTAACTCTCTATGAAAGTTTAATATTTTATCATAATATTCATTTTCTGTGGTTAATCCAATATATCTACAAAAAAACACATAACTATTACTGTCATCTAAAGAGGTTTTTCGTTCTCTAAGTGGCAGTAACATATCATTAAAAACTTTATTGCTTTTTAAAAGTATAGGAAATTTTGTTGCTGCTATCATATAATCACCCGTATAAATATTCTACCTTGTATATATTCTACATTTTAGTAGTTAATCCTTTAATATTTGTCTAATATTTGAATCTATTTACTAAGCTCTTTAAAGCTGGCCAAGCTCCTCAATGAATCCAGTTCTTCATCCTCTTTTATATATTTCTTGAAATCTGGATACAAATCAATAGCTGTTTCTAAATCCTTTAAAGCTTCTTGTGTTTTTCCTTCATGAACATAAAAGCAAGCTCTATTGTAATACAAGAATCCCTCTTGGGAATTATTAAGAATACCACCGGTTATTATTTTTAAAGCTATATCATAAAAACCTCTTTCCTTATAAATAACAGCTAGATTCAAATAACTATAAGGATAGTTAAGATTTTCTTGAATACTTCTTTTATAATACTTTATTGCCTCTTCTTCCCTACCTAAGTTCCCTAGAACCACACCCATATTAAAAAGAGCCAGGTATTGATCTGAGTCTATCCTTAAACTCTCCTCTAAAAGGCCTAATGCAAGCTTATATTGTCCCATTTCTTCATAAATACAACTTAAGTTTGTATATGCCCAAAAGTCCTGATCATCAAGTTCAATAACCTTTCTATAAGCTTCAATGGCTTTTTCATTTTTACCTAATGCCTCATAGACGTTTGCAAGAAAAAAATATGCTCTATTATATTCAGGATTTAATTCAATAGCCTTCTCATAAAACTCTGCTGCCTGTTCATTTTCTTCCTTTGTATCACAAATTGTGCCTAGTCCATAATAAGCCCTAGCATCTTTACTATCAATTGAAATTACCTCTTTATATTTCTCTTCTGCCAGAGAAAACTCATCAAGCTCATCATATATAATAGCCATATCTAAAAGAAGTTCAACATCTTCTTTGCCTTTAATTAAGTTATATGCCTTATTATAAAACTCTAAAGCCCTTTCAATATTTCTTTCTCTATAAAATTTTTTACCTAACACCTTGTAGTTATCTATAATATATTTATTTGTTTTCATTTTTTATCATCCTCTAACTACATTTTACCTTAATGAAAATGATTAAACAACATTTTTAAAGCTCCGCCTGTTCATAGGCACTAAAGGCAAAATTAAAGTCTTCTACATCAGATATTTCTCCATAGGTATCTTCACTGATACCTGGATAAAAATACAATACAAACTTTTCTCTATTTAATTCTATTATTATGAACAATTGATTATATTCTTTATCTTGAACTATAGACAAAACATTATACAAACTATCTTCACCAGTCTTATTGTTTGTTAATTGGAGTTCTTTATTTGTAAAAGTATATATGCAAGTTGTCTTCTTATCACATTTGGCTACTCGTCCACTCTTCTCACATCTATTGCAACCTTCCATAATGCACTCATTTGAACATGTTAAGCACTTGCAATTCACACAACTTCTAATTTGATCAAACTTTTCCACATTTTCAGATTTAAATTTTTCAATAACTGCAGCTTGAGAATCACTGTTACCAAAAACCTTTGCAAAGACTCCTTTGGTATGATTATCAATTTCAGTATTTTTCAAAATATCCATATATGCCTTTAATGTAGGTAAGTATTCTACAAACTTTCTTTCTCTTAACTGTTCACTAGGTACAAACTCCTCTATCTCCTCTAAGGCGAAAATCACATCAGCATAAAGTTTCCCGTAATCTGCTGTTTCTTTCTCTATAAACTTTTCAAAAGTCAATCCTAATCTCCTACTTTCTTAATTATTATGAAGCAATAGTGGTGTCTCAAAATAATAGCACTATACATGCTACGCTCATTTGCGTTAGGGTATAATATTGTATTGATATTTTATTTTGAGACAGTTCCTTCAAAATTTATTTTTATAAAGATTTACTTTCTATACTTCTCCAATTCAGCATCTAAATCCGGATTTCCTAGAGCTTCAAACTCACTATCCAAAGTATCAACTTCTGCTATCTCTCCAAGACCCTCTGCTAAGTTCTCTTTCTTTGCTATTTTTCTCTCTATACTATCCATGTTGATAGCACCTGATTTTGTTGAGACATTCGCTAAAATTTCATTTACTTTAACTCCAGCTTCAGCACTGGTTAATCTTGCAACGGCTTCATCTCTATAACTTCTAGTTTTATCTACTTCTGCTTCTAACTCCACTAACTTTTTCTTCAAGTGATCAGCCTTAATTTTCTCTGCTTCATAAGTAGTTTTAAATACCTCATAAGACTTGTCACAGTCAAGTTTTTTTGCAAGAGCTCTTTTAGCTAAATCTTCATTGCCTTTACTCATTGCAAGTTTAACCTTTTCATCCCATTCTACGGATTCTGCTAAAGCTTCCTTCATTTTTCTTTCAGTTTGTTTAAAACTTCCAAGGACCTGAGCAGATGCTATCTTTGCATCATTTAGTGATTTTTCCATATCTCTAAGCTTTTGATCTAACAACTCTATTGGATTCTCCATTTCATCAATAGCATTATTTATTTTAGCCTGTGTCATCTTACCTATTCTACTGAAAATTCCCATTTATTTTCCTCCTCGTATTTTGTTAAATTATTACTTTACATTATAATACAATATATTGAGTACATCTACAACATGCAGATTTCATTTCCACGTTTGGTAGAAATGCATATGGACAAGTTGTATTTCATTTACTGTACTTTTCTTACATTATCTACCTTATCCATAAAAGACAGCAACGCTATGTTCTAGTTTTTTATTTCAGACGCCTAATTTTTTTCCTTGAAATGTAGAAATCATATCTATATAATATAGATATATTGTTAAAGAGGTGAAACCTATGGAATTAAATATAGATGAATTATTAAACGCTATTAATCTATCAAAGGATATTAATCCTTCTGATATTCCCAATATAGATTTGTACATGGAACAATTAACAAGTTTTATAGATACTAATTTAGATGGATTAAAAAGAAATGAAGATGATAAGTTATTAACTAAAACCATGATAAATAGTTATACAAAAGATGGTATATTAATGCCCCCCAAAAACAAAAAGAAATATACCAAATATCATATTATTTCCTTAATACTAATCTACCACTTGAAGCAAATACTTTCAATAAATGATATAAAGGCTTTATTCAAACCTATTTTAAAAGACATTACAACTTCAAAAGATGATATTATTCCGCTTGAGGATATTTATTCGATTTTTTTAGAAATGAAAAATTCAGAAGCTGATAACTATATTTATATATGTAATAGAAATCTTGAACAAATTAAGGATAAAATTTCTGAAATTAACCTAACTGATAAGGACAGGGGTACTGCCGAAATATTTTTAACTATTATCACCTTGGTAGCTCAAGCAGAGGCTAATAAACGACTAGCTGAAAGCTTAATTGATAAATATTTTACTAAACCCTAGCTCTATAAATACCATGCATACCTTAATTATTCTGCTTTTCACTATGTAGAACCCACTCTCCTCTGATTATTTTACCACATAACTTGATTTGTGGTAAACTATGAGAAAAGGATGTGCTATATTGGAGAAATCTTATTATGAAAATATATATCAAAAGGAATTTACAGCAGAAATTATCAATGTAACTGAAAAAGACAACAAATATCACGTAGAACTTGATAAATCCTATTTCTATCCAAATACTGATGGGCAGGTCTGTGATACTGGTTGGATAAATAACTTTCCAGTTATGTTTATATATGAAGAAAACTCAAGAATATACCATGTACTTGAAGTGAAACCTATAAAAATCCATAGAGTATCCTGTGTTATTGATTTTGATAAAAAGTTCACTATTATGCAGCAGAACCTAGGAAAACATGTACTTTCTATCTGTTTTCAGGAATTATTTAATGCAAATACAATTAGCTCCCCTTCCGGAAGTTCATTTATCGAGATAGATAAAAACCTCCTACAAGAGGATCTATTAAAAGTAGAAGAAATGTCAAATAAACTGATTTCCGATAACATAAAGATTCAGGTACTGTATCCCAACAATGCTGAGCTAAAAAAAATGAATATTAAAAAAAGTAATGCAAACAAAAATGAAGAAATTCGAGTAGTTCAAATACTAGACTTCCAGGCTTGTCCTTGCAAGGCACTGCATCCCATTTCAACTATTGAAATTCAAATGATTAAACTTACTAAGCTTGAGAAACGTGGAAATATTTCTAGAATTGAATTCATTTGTGGAAGAGCAGCAGTTTCTGATTATTTAGATAAGTATATGGCTATTGAAAAGATGTCAAAACTCTTTGGTTGTAAAGATATAGAGGTTTTGCAAAAGGTTGAAGCCTTAAGTGGTGAACTTAAAAAAGCACTTGCTGAAAAGAGCTCTCTTAAGTCAGAAATAGCTGATTATGAAGTTTTAGACATGCTAACATCCGCAGAAACAATAAAGGATGTTAGAATTATTAAATCTATCTACAATGATGTTGATATTAAACACACTAATGTTTTAGCAACAAAATTAGTTTCCTTTCCAAAGGTTATTATTTTATTTGGTGCAAAAACTGCCGATAAAACTTATCTACTATTTATGTGTTCAAAGGATTTGAATCTCATTAGTATGAACCTGCTACTTAAAGATGCCATTACTTTAATCGATGGAAAAGGTGGCGGCAGTGACTTCTCCGCACAAGGTGCTGGGAAGAGTGCTAACAATTTAAGCTCTAGTTTAGAGTATGCTTATAATAAGGTTAAGGGGTTACTGCTCTAATATTAGCAGTTATGGTATAAGGTATATAGTCGATAACACTTCGTGCAAATTAACATTCAATGCCATATCAACTATTAATTTGATACTAATATAGTTGGTCTTAAAGATTTTCTTAGATACCTTAGTATAGTTTAGGGGAAAGATACTTTGAGCGAAACTTAGTAACTCTTATGCTGGCGACTTAAAAAATCCGTAATTGTGCCCCAAGGAAGGGGCACAGCACTCTTACCCGCAGGAAGTGGGATTAAGAGTGGTAGGATTTTTTAAACGAGCCAGCATTAGAGTTACTTGTTGCAGCGAAGGTAGCTGTAGCTAAACTATACTAAGGTGTCCTATTTATATTCTTTACTTTAGCTTTTCTCTAATGGCATTACTATTTCCGCTACTGTATATAACACTAGAAAAATTATTATTCCTGTTATCCAACCACTTGTAAGAGGAATGGCGAACATAGCAAAAAATAATGCACCGAGTATCGCAACAATCTGAACTATTCTGTCCCAAACTGAAATTTTCACTTTTGTGCCGCACTCCTTACATTTAAATTCATTGCCACGTTTACTGAAAAGTTTTTTAGATATGGTCATGGCAGATTTGCCACAAGCTGGACATTTATTTATCAAAGATTATCATCTCCTATTTTTTATTAATCAAATATAGAATAATTATATATCCAAAAGTCCTTTAAGACCATCTTTTCTTTATTTTTATACTAAATGTATTCCATTGACTGAATCTATTATAAAATATATAATTAAATTGTTGTAAATTGAAATAATTTATACTTATTACTAATCGAAAGTGGGGAAATCAATGAAAACATCAATTAAAAAGAAACTAATGTCGTTATTTGGAATAATTGTATTATTAAACTTTTTACAAGGCACGTTTTTTTTCGTTTCTTTAAACCTTTTAAAAAAAGATGGGTCCTCTTCTAACCCCCAAGACATACCAGCGGGAAATGGTGCATTCATGATTATTGGTTTAATTATAATAATTTCTGCTATTGTAGGCTACATTATGATTAATGCTATGACAAAACAAATTTCCATAGTTACTAAAGCTCTAGATGCAACTGCTGATTTTGATTTTGTCTACGATGATGTAGCAGCTAAAGCGCTTTCCAAATATAAAGGTCGTGATGAATTAACTAAAATGGGTGAATCTCTTGTTAAAATGAGATTGGCAATAAGAACCTTAATAGATTCTATTATTGAAAGTTCAACGAATGTAGCTTCAGGAACCTTAAATATGGACAAGATAATTAAAGAAAATACTATTGCTATAGAATCAGTAGCTAGTGCTGTAAACCAGATTGCTGATGGTTCTGTTGAACTTTCTCAAAGCTCTATTAGTGGAACTAATAAGCTTGAAAGTTTAGCTAAGCAAATAGAAAATGTAAATAATTCTGCTAAATTAATAAAAAATTATATTCATGAAACTGAAGCTGCCAATACTCAAGGAATAGAATCTATGGATAAACTAAAAGTTATTGTTTTAGAAAACAAGACTGTTTCTGAAAAAGTAGGTTTAAAAATCTATTCAATTGATGAGAAATCCAATGTTATTAGTGAAATTACAAATACTATAAAAACTATAGCAAATCAGATAAATTTATTATCCTTAAATGCTAGTATAGAATCTGCTAGAGCTGGTGAAGCTGGAAAAGGTTTCGCAGTGGTAGCCACTGAAATAAAAAAATTAGCAACAGACACAGAGAAATCCACAAAAGAAATAGAAGTAATTATAAACGACTTTAAACACATGATTAGCGAAGTTAATATTGAGATGTCTTCACTAAAGGAAGTTATTATTAGAGCTGGAGAAACTGGAGCATCAACGGGACAATCTTTTGCTGCAATACAAACGGCTTTACACAATACAATCGACCAAATAAATAACTTAGTTGAAAACATCAATACTATTAATGATAATAAAAATGAAGTAATTGAAACTATAGAGCAAATTGCTGCAGTTGCTCAAGAGTCAGCTTCTAATACTGAAGAAGTTTCCGCTTCAATAGAGGAACAATCTTCTAACATGGAACAAATATTAAACACCTCTAATGAACTTAGCAAGATTTCAAAACAGCTTGAAGTCCAAACTCATATATTTAAAACAAAATAATTAACGGGACTGTCTCAAAATAAACTTAATTGTTTTGAGACAGTCCCTTTTATATTTAGAGGTTTAAGCAATACTTTTCGTCAATATTTCCCCCTTGACGAAAGTAAAAATGAAGATATATAATTTTTACATGACTTCATAACTTTGTAAGCAAAAAAGATTATAGCTTTAAGAAAGAAGGAATATAATGAAATTTAATGAATTCCCCTATGAAAGACCTGACATTAACCTACTCAAAGTTGAGTTTAATTCTGCTATAGACAAACTTATTACAGCTAAAACCTTTAAGGAACAAGATGAATTAATGGTAGATATAAATAATATAAGAAGCGATTTTGAATCCATGAAAGAAATTGTAGGAATCAGAAATACTATTGATACTACAGATAAATTCTATGATGAAGAGCAAACATTCTTCGATGAGAATACGCCTCTATATTTAGAATTGATTTCTAATTATTACACTGCTTTAGTTAATTCTAAGTTTAAAAATCAACTAATAGAAAAATGGGGTAACCAACTATTTACGCTGGCAGAGTTATCTTTAAAAACTTTCTCTCCTGCTATTATTGAGGACCTACAAGAGGAAAACAAACTTACAAGCGAGTATACTAAGCTAATTGCCTCAGCTAAAATCATCTTTCAAGGTGAAGAAAGAAACTTATCTGGATTAACACCCTTTGGTCAGTCTACAGATAGGGAAACTAGAAAAGCTGCTAGCCTTGCAAGATGGGGTTTCTTTAAAGAAAACGAGTTAAAATTCGATTCTATTTATGATTCCTTAGTAAAGGTAAGAACAAGAATAGCCCAAAAGCTTGGTTACAAGAACTTTGTTGAGGTTGCTTATGCTAGAATGCTTAGATCTGATTATAATTCTGAAATGGTAGCTATATATAGAAAACAAGTAGAAAAATATATTGTTCCAATCGCAAGTAGTTTAAGATCAAAACAAAAGAAAAGATTAGGTCTTGATACTCTATACTATTATGATGAAAATATTACCTATAAAGATGGTAATGCCAAACCCAAGGGTGATCCTGAATGGATTCTAAACAACGGAAAGAAAATGTATTCTGAATTATCACCTGAAACAGAAGAATATTTTAACTTTATGATTGAAAATGGACTTTTAGACCTAGTAAATAAAAAGGGCAAAGCTGGTGGAGGTTATTGTACTTATATTAGCAAATATAACTCTCCCTTTATATTTTCAAATTTTAATGGTACCTCAGGAGATATAGATGTTTTAACCCATGAAGCAGGGCATGCTTTTCAAGTATACTCTAGCAGAGGTTATCAAATACCTGAATACCATTGGCCTTCTTCAGAAGCCGCTGAGATTCATTCTATGAGTATGGAATTCTTAACTTGGCCATGGATGAATTTATTTTTTGAAGAACAAACAGATAAATATAAATTTTCTCATTTGAGCGGAGCTCTTCTCTTCATACCTTATGGGGTTACAGTTGATGAATTTCAACATTTTGTTTATGAGAATCCAGAAGCAACCCCTAAGGAGAGAAAGCAAGCATGGAGGTCCATAGAGAAGAAATACCTACCACACAGAAATTATGAGGATAACGAATTTTTAGAAGATGGTGGATACTGGCAACAGCAAGCTCATATTTACGAGGTTCCCTTTTACTATATTGATTATACTCTAGCTCAGATTTGTGCCTTGCAATTTTGGAAAAAAGCCAATGAAGATAGATCCCAAGCCTGGGAAGACTACAGGACCTTATGCAAAGCTGGTGGAAGTAAATCCTTCCTAGAATTAGTAAAGCTAGCAAAACTACAATCCCCTTTCGTAGAGGAAAGCTTTAAAGGAATAACTTCACATATTGAAAACTGGTTAAATAATATAAATGATTTAAAATTGTAAAAATTTATAATGAAATGTGGCGCAAAACCGATTAGAAGCTGGCTAATTCTTCTTTTACCATTGCGCCCTTATCTCTTCAGCTCTCCCTACTATCCTACCCTTTAGTTCATTATCATCCTCTTTCTCAGATGTTTCTAGTCCTGTTGTGGTTATTTCCATGCTCTCTAATTTTTCAAAAACCATATTCATGGTAGTCTCTGGATCTCTAAAAAATTCACTTCCTCTTATTCTTATAAACCTCCAACCTAATCTTTCCAGTATTGCTTGTCTAATCATATCTTCTTCTAAATTGCTTGAATTATGCCATCGCTCTCCATCACATTCTAAAGCAATACGTTTTCCATTTCCCTCAACTACCATATCTATCCGATAAGCTCCTACCTCCCATTGAGGAACAACCTTAAAGCCCTTATTAATCAAACTCTTCATAACTCTGGTTTCAAACTCTGACTCAGACTTCTGATTAGCTAATTTAAACAAGTTTTCCTTAGTATTTAAATTTTGAACATATTCTAAAAGTTCTTTTCTTATGTCCCCTGGTTTTAAATCATTATTAACATCTAAGGAATGAATCAGCCATAGTTGATCTCTTGCTCTACTGACTGCAACATTATACCTTTTCTTATACAAATTATCATTTCCATAGCCATTTAATCTTAAAGGACCCTCTGTTTCATTGGTATCCACCATAGATAAAAAGATAATATCTCTCTCATCACCCTGAAAGTTAGCTGAATTTCCACAAAGGATATGCCTTTTATTATATTCCACAGGTTCCATTTTGCTCTGAAGTAAATTATCGATTAAAGCAGCTTGTTTTTCCCCTCTAAGGGTAATTACTCCAATGGTTTTGCCTAGATATTCAGGTTGCTCAACACAGGCTATAATTAATGAAGTTATAGTTTCAGCTTCTTGATTATTAACTTTATTCTTACTAATTGCATTTTCCACCCGATAAGCTATTGTAAATGGTCTAGTTTTCACCTGACTACTATCTCTAAGCGGTTTAATTTGACCATTATAAGATAAAATATTAGAGTACTGAATGATTTCAGGAACACATCTAAAATGTTCCTTTAATCTAACAGGTTGATATCCCGCAGTCTGGGCTAAGTCATAGATGGAAAATTGTCCAGTATATAAAATATGGTTAGGAATATCAAACAAATATTCATTAATTAATTTTTCAATATCACTAACCTTTTGGCCAATGGCTAATGGACTTACCTGTTCGTTATCGCCAACAATAAGAACTCTTTTCCCTAAGTATAAAGCTATAAAAGACATAACATCGGCTTGACTTGCCTCATCAATAATAACCACATCAAATTTGTTTTGCTTTGGATCAAAATTTTCAACCACCTTATTTAGTGGCATGATCCATACAGGAACCGCAGCCTGACAAAGTGGCATAAGTTTTCTTGCTTCTGCTTTTAAACTATCTGCCCTTTTACCTTTTCCAGCTCCAATTTTTCTTATTATTTGTCTCCAACCCTCTATTGCCTGAACCTGGCTCTTATTATTATCAAATAAAATAAGTTTAGCTTTCCAGGCTTTTTTAAAAGCCAACTTGGAGGTGTTGTCCATCAGTTCATTTTCTAGTTTTAATATCTGACCTTGAATTTTTTCTAAACTGACTTCACTTCTTTCTTTTAATTCGCTATTAAATTGTGTCCATAGCCACGCTTCTTGCACTGTTTCAGGAAGATTGGCTCTTCCGTGTATACCAGTTCTACTTTCTATTATTTCTGCCCATCCAGGAGCTTTCACTTTTAACTTTTCTAGAAGCATATTCCTATTTTCTTGTATTGGCATTAAAGTATTAACTTCTATTAACCTTTCATAAGCTAATGTATACATTTGGAGATTGTCTTCTTCAACGGCATTAATTATGTTGAATATTACATTATCTTTTTGATTATTTGAATATCTACCTGCAAAATTAGCAACTTTCTCTAAGTTATTTATAAGTTTATTATATGATACCCTATTAATTTCAGCCTCAATAGTTTTTATTAGAAGATTTCCCTGTTCTGATTTTATATACTTCAGCTGACTATACTTCTCTGTACTTAAATCTATTCTTTTATCAAAACGGTCCCAAAGGAATCCAATTTCTTTAAGTTGCTTTATAATGGGGCTCCATATTTCTTTAAACCAATTTAAATTTATCTCTATTGGTTCACAATATTTCTTACAGGTCTTTTCAAAATCTATTCCTAATTCTATTACTTTAGGAGCACCTAAAATAGCTATCTGTCTATCCCATCTGCTCTGTAATGTTTCTCTTCCTAAAAGCAATTGTTGATACGCCTTTAAGGCTTTAAATTCCTCTAATTTTTTAGGTTCTTGGTTATTTACTAAACTAGCCTTTATTAACTTCTTCCAATTAGGATTTAAAAATAGACTTAAGCTACCTATTTTCTTATCCACTTGTAACTTTTCAATAATTTCTTCCAAGGTCTTACTCACATTAGGGTCTAAGGGATTTTTTATAAATTTAGGATCAAACTGTATTATTTCCTCCGAGGAATTGATTGAAATATCATAAGTTTTATTTATCTCTTCGACCAAGTTATGCCATTGTTTTTTAATTACTTCCTCTTTAGTCCCTGCTTCTATAGTTGCCAGTGTCCATTCCTGATTTTCGTCTAAACATCCTAGTGCATTATCAATTTTATTGATTAAACCTTCAAGAATATTTTCAGCATAATCTATCTTGTTTTCTCTCCAAAATTCCTTATTAAAATCTATATTAAGTTTTCTTAAATTTTCCTTTTCCTCTATTACTCTTTTAAATTCCAAAGGAGTTATAAGTTCTGAAATCTCAGGTAGTTTAAGTTTACATTCTTGTTCATCCTTAACGGTTAATTCTCCATTAGTTTTATATAGTTCCTTTAATTCATTTAAAGTTAGGGGAATTGATTTTCCAATAGCTATAGGTTCCGGTATCCAATTTGACTTTAATTCATTATCTTTTATAAACTTTGCTGCCTCTATTGGACTATACTCCTCTCCAGCTATAATTAAAGGTCTATATTCATTACTTCTCACATTTTTAAGTTGAAGCCTAAAGTTATCTAATTCATTTATTATATGGCTTCTATCACTCTGAAGTATGTTAATTTCTTTAAGTAACTTATTAATATCAAGTTTAGATCTATTTTCATTTATGATATCCAAAGTTTTTTCCATTTCAGCTCTACTTTCTGTTGAGGAAAGCAAACTTAGACAAAGGGGCTGTAATTCCTCCACTACCTTTTCCTTAACCACAGATAAAGCTTTCTCACTATGGCTAGTGACTAAAATACTTTTACCTTGAGCTAGTAAATGTCCAATTAGATTTGCAATAGTATGTGTTTTTCCAGTGCCAGGAGGTCCTTGAACAAGCACCGCTCCATATTGCTCCAATTGTTTAGCCACGGTAAGTTGCTCTGCATTTGCTGGTTTTGTGAGTAATATTTCTTCATCTATTCCATTGGGGTTTATGCTGGATGTTCCTTCCTGTGACCTAGTAGAACCTGGCTCTTCTAGACATCCAACTACATCCTTTAAAAAGTTAGGTATCTGATCATTCCCTTGCATATCTTCAAGTATAGAATCTATAGCAACATTGTACCCTAAAGTTCTTTTTCTTAAAAATAAAACGGGTTTTCTATATACTTGTGGGAAAGTTTCATTTCTTTTTATTTCTATCTTTTCCTCAATTAACGTTCCTTGTGAACAGAGCATTACAGTAACTCTTTTCAAAAATGCGCTAGTATTCTCATTCCACATAGGGCTATAATTATTTTTCTCAAGATCATTAATATTTTCTTTAAGTAGCTGAATATTTATATCAGGTATACTATAGAACAAAGCTGAGTATAATTCTGGCATTTTTTCCGTGCAACTAACCTTAAATTCTGGCACATTTGCATCAAAATCTAGTTTAACAGTTTGAAGAAGTATAGGATGTTCAATTGCCATAGATGAGTTTCCCTCATTCCAATACAATAACCCATCTCCTAACATCAGCTCAACACCTTCAGCTTCCTTCTGAATTCTTGAATATAATGCATAAATAGAATTAAAGACCTCCATGGCTTTTTGAGTTGGTATTTCCTTTTTAGCCCATTCATTTCTTTTTTCTATCCATTCCTCGTAGGCTTCTACTCTCTCAAGTTCATCACTAAACCTTATAATTAGATATTTATCTGCCCCATTGTTTTCTTTGTCATTATATTTATCATTTTTAATAGTCTTTTCTTCCACTACCTCTACTCTTGATCTTGCATTATTCCAGCCTGGTTTTATCCACTCAACGGCTACCTTAGGAGGTTTTGGCGCCTCCGTCAATACAGGTCTTTTAACACTTAGTACAAAATCTTCTTCTTCCTCATTACTAAAAATAAAACATTTTATAGTTTCATGAACAGGAATTTCTCCTAACCACTGGCTCCAAAGTTGCTCTTTTATATTTATCAAAACAGGGTTTTTAATACTGTTATATTCCTTTAAAAACTTATATATCCTTGTTAATCTATCTTTATAACTTTTTTCTTCCATATTTATCACCTTTATGCTGTCAAAAATTTTGCCTATTGCAATTTGTTAATAGATTATAACATTTTACTTAATGAATGCTCAATACTTATTATAATTTAACAAACTAGTGTTTGCAAACTTCTTTTCTGGTTTGATTAGAGTATTATGGAACAAATATCAACTAAGTCTTTCTAATGCTCCATCCTATGATAATCTGTCTCAAAGACTTTCTTGATGACCTGAATTTAAATAAGGTGAATAAGTCATATAAGCATGATTTTCCGTAACATACTCATCTTTTATTAATCCCATATTTTTATTATAGACCTTTCTATATATGATATTGTTTCTAACATATCCACCAAACATTCCAGTGGTAATAAAATGTTCTTTCTCATAAACTTCGTAATTATCCATTAAAGGCTCTATACTTCTCCACTCACCAAACAGCTTGTCCTTTGTCACATAGACTATTAGTTGAAATTCAACCTTTGTACCATTATATATTTGAAGATCAAGGGAATTATAAGAGCAGGTTGCACCTGTTCCAAAAGGCTGAGTTCGATTAGTATCTGGAAACACATCATGGCTATGTCTATGTCTTTCCGTAACAGTTAGAGGTGTATGCAAAGTCATCCAGTATATAAGGTTTGAGAGTTGACAAAGTCCGCCTCCGACCCCAGCCTTGAAAGTTCCATTTGCGCATAATACTAATCCATCTACATACTTTTTTTTATAGGTAGGCTTACCAATAAACTTCCAGTAAGAAAAGGTTTCTCCCGGTTTTATAATAACTCCGTTCAATCTATTAGTGGCAAGTTTAAGATTTGTAATTTTATTGTATTGAAGGTACATGTCCACATCCTTTAGTTCTCTTAAAAGTGGAGTATCATGGGTAAATATAATATTAGGGTAAACTTCACTAATTCTATACTGGGAAAAGTTTATTCCTCCAAAGTACCATTGTTTAAAGCGCTTAATCGCATAATATTTTCTCCCTAATATTCCTCTGATTATAGACCTATTTATTGGTTTCTTCTCTATATACATAATGTCCCCCCAATTTTACAATTCTTAAAAGATATATATCCATATTACCACATTGTTACTTTTGTGTATTTAATACTCTATAAATTTTTGGCTTTATTTCAAAATAAAGAGCCCTCTAAGGTTCTGTTCATTAACTGACCAGAACCTTAGAAGACTCCTATTTTTGTTCTTTAATTAATCCTTTTCTATAAGCATGAAGTAATAATTTCAAGTCTTTGATTTGACTCTTCAGCTCCACTCCCGCATCTGTATCTCCAACACGCTTTCTAGTTGCAGAATGTTCTAAAACAATAGTTGAGGATAAAATATCTCTTTCCTCTTCAATTGCCTTTTGGGTAGATTCGAAAGGCTCATGTGAGGCTAACATTAATCCATAAGAAGTAGAAATAAGTGTATATCCCGCAATACCAGTAACCGTTTGATAAGCTTTAGCAAAACCCCCGTCGATAACAAGAAGTCGTCCATTTGCTTTAATTGGACTTTCCCCTTTTGCCACTTTAACAGGTACATGACCATTTACAATATGTGATTTCTCAGGATCAATTCCAAATTCACGCAGGATACTCTTACAACACTCTTCTGAATTCCTCATATTATAATATGGAGACATTTCCTCCTTATGAGTCTTCTTATCACTTATAAAATACCGTTCAAAGGTTGCCATTTTTTCTTTTCCGTATAAGGGAGAATTGGGTCCACACCAAAGGTACCACATCAAGTCCATACCTTTTATTTTACATTCCATATCATTATCGAAATACCCTTCCCGAACCATGCTCTCAGCCTTTTTATAAAAATTTTCTCCACTATAAAGTTCATTACCTATCAATATTTCTTTTAACTTTCCATCCTCAGATATAGGTATACAACCATGGAAAAGAAGATTAGAGTTATATACTAGGTACATGCTTCCTTTTGAAAATAATAGTCGTACATGTTCCTGCAACTTATTACTATTCAAAAACGAGTATTTTAATTTGTATATCAGTTCTCTTTCTTCCTTGGAAAGCTCATATGGGTTCTGTGCATCAATAGTTGGAAAATAGTTATCGTGAAGTTTATACTCTTTTCCTTTTATATCTATTGTTCCTTTCTCGTAATCTATCTTATCCAGCAGTAACCTATCCTCCATGCCATACTCAGGATGTCCCTTAATTGTTTGACCTTCAAGTTTAAATTGTATAATTGCTATAGCCTTATGCATCATAGCAATTAAATTAAGTTCCTTTTCACTTTGTTCCTGGGCATTCATGCCCTCTGGTCTAAATTTATGACAATTATCACTCTTATATACATCCATAGCAAAAGTGGCTAATGGAAGAAGATTAATTCCATAACTTTCTTCTAAAATGTGTAAATTAGCATATTTAGCTGAAATTCTAATGGAATTACAGATGCAAGCTTCGCTTCCAGCTGCGGCACCCATCCATAAAATATCATGATTTCCCCACTGTATGTCTAATGAATGATAGCCCATTAGTGTATCAAAAATAATATCTGCCCCTGGTCCTCTATCGTAAATATCCCCTATAACATGAAGTCTATCTACTGCAAGCCTCTGTATAAGTTTAGATATTGCAACAATAAATGCTTTTGCCCTATCTAAATCAATAATAGTTTCTATTATCTTATTATAATATTCTTGTTTATTTATCCGGTCTCCATCCTCATGTATCAGCTCCTCAATAATATATCCAAAGTCTGGTGGCAATGCCTTCCTTACCTTTGATCTTGTATACTTTGAGGAGACAGATTTACATATTTGTATTAGCCTATAAAGAGTGATCTTATACCAATCTTCAATATTTTTTTCCTTTTGTAAAATCATCTCTAGTTTTTGTTCAGGATAATATATTAGTGTAGCAAGTTTTTTCTTTTCATAATCTCTTAAGGAATTTCCATATATCTCATCAACTTTTCGCTTTATAACCCCAGAAGCATTTCTTAAAACATGATTGAAGGATTCATTTTCTCCATGTATATCTGACATAAAGTGTTCCGTACCCTTTGGAAGGTTAAATATCGCCTGTAAATTGATAATTTCAGTACTGGCTGCATCAATGGTTGGGTATTGCTTTGAAAGAAGTTTTAAGTAATCTATACCTCTATCATTTAAATCCGTATTATTTTCATCATCGAAACTCATAAATACCAACCTTTCTCCTAAACATATTTTTGCTTTTTAATTATTAACATTAAATTTCTTTTTTAAAGTCATTGAAATTTTTTCAAGTAACACCATTGCATAGACTATAGGGGTTCCTACAAGTATTCCAATACCAGCTATTCCTCCACCGCCGCTTCCAATTAGTATTAAAGAAAGACAATCCATAATAGTGTTGTCTTTAACAAGATAAGTCCAAGTGGCTGTAGGGGGTTCTATTCTTTGGTATAAACTTAAAAGACCACTTTCTGTTAGTTCCATGCTGGTAAGATCCGTCAAAATATTTTCTTGTATGTCTTGTTGTAAAATGTCAAAGCACTGATTTGTCTCCATTTGAAATTCTCTAAGAGGATTTTTACCACCGATGATTTTTAAATTTATACCTTCTTGAATACTAGCAACATCAGAAAGGTAATTAGCAAAACTTTCATCTATATTATATAAAGTTACTTGTTTTTCAAGTTTATTTATACACTCTTCACCAAAGATAATATTCAATTTTTCATAAAGCTCCTGATTTTCTTTTTTTAATATATTAAAGGGCTCTCTATCCTCTAGTATTTCCAAGCGTCTAAGATGTACCTGAAGCCTTTGTTTTTCTATTATTTCTGAATACTTCCATAAGGCTCTACGTAAATCAGAATCCTGTCCCTGAATAATTCTCTGCACTTGATTTATTTTATGTGCTATTTTAGAACTTTCAATTGGTTTTTCCTGATTTTTAGGTCTAATAAAGGCAGGAATTATCTTATCGATACCATATCTTTTAATCAAATCATCTTCAAGGCTTATAAAGAATCTAAACATCCCAGCATCACCTTGTCGCCCAGCCCTACCTTTGAGTTGTTTATCAATACGCTTACTTTCATGTCTATTTGTCCCAATAACATACAGTCCACCTAAAGCAATAATCTTCTCTCTGTTATCGTAGTTTGTTCCACCTAATTTAATATCAGCACCTCTACCAGCCATATTAGTAGAAACAGTAACTGCACCTAATGTACCAGCTTGCTCTATTATTTTAGCTTCAAGTTCATCATTTTTAGCATTCAAAACCTGACATTGAACCCCTACTTTTTTTAACTCTAAAGCCAAATATTCTGACTCTTTAACGTTTGGATTTCCAATTAAAATAGGTTGACCAGTAGCATGCACCCTAACAATTTCCTTAATTAAAGCCTGGTACTTTGCCTCCTTATGGGTAAATATCACATCTGGATGATCTATTCGTTTACAAGGTACATGCGGAGGAATAACTAATACTTCAAGTCCATAAAACTCTCTAATTTCTTCTTCAGAATCCATTGCTGTAGCAGTCATGCCTGCAACTTTTTTATAAAGTAAGATAAAATTGTGCAGGGTTATCTGGTTCATAACTCTACCTCTAGATCTGAAACCAAGTTTTTCTTTAGCCTCTATGGCTGCTTGAATTCCATCTGGCCAGTGCCTATTTTCAGCGACGCGACCAGTAAATTCATCTACCATTTCAATTTTATTATCTCTTATAATATAATCTATATCCTTTTTTAATAATGCCTCAGCATATAGAGTATTATGCACTTCATTAAGTAAGGTTAAGTTTTCTTCAGAGTATAAATTATCACAAAAAAGTTGCTTTTCCACAAAGTTTAAGCCTACTTCTGTTAAAAATACATTTCTTTCATACTCATCCTTGTCATAATGAATTTTAGGTTCCAGTTTTCTTATAATGTCCATTGTAGCAGATAGGGTGCTATTATTCTCAAATCCTCCGGTTGCGATGACCAAGGGTATTCTTGCCTCATCAATTATTATAGAGTCCGCTTCGTCCACAATAACAAAATTAAAAACACGCTGAATGCATTGACTTTTTTCGTAGCAAATAGAATCTCTAAGATAATCAAATCCGGCTATTTTTGCTGTTATATATGTAATATCACAGGAATATGCCTTCTGTCTATCTTTCATGCTCATATCATCCTGCACAAAGCCTACCGTTAGCCCTAGCATTTCATATATAGGTCCCATCCACACTGCATCACGGGCTGCAAGATAATCATTAAAGGTAAGAATGTGGCAACCAAGTCCAGTGAGTGCATTTAGATATGCTGGAAACACTGCCGCTAAAGTTTTACCTTCTCCAGTCTGCATTTCTATAAGTCTTCCCTTATGCATAGCTATCCCAGCTATTAGTTGTTCATCATAAGCTGTAAGTCCTAAGGATCTTTTAATTGCCTCTTTTACAAGTGCAAAGGCTTCTATAATTATCTCATCAATAAAAATGCCTTGCGAAAGTTTTTCTCTGAGTTCCGTTGATTTATTTAAAATATTCTCTTTCTGTAAGGCATCAAATTTTACACTATTTATTTCAGTTACAATTTTTTTGTAGATATTATATTCAGCCTTTTTAGAAAGATGTTCAATATTTTGAAGAATATTTTTTTCCATGTTGTACCTCACTAGCATTCTAATTGTTCTTCTTTTTTTTAATAACTAAATATATTATATAAAAATATCCACCTAAAAAGATTAAAAAAATCAATTGAAATATTATATTTCCCATGTCCCCAAAGGCCAAAATTGATAATGGAAGTAGTAATGTCAAAGCTAAAAATAAAAGATAAATTATAATCTTCATAATATCCCCTTTAGACTATCTAAATAGTTCTTTTGTCCTATTTCATATAAGTTGTTTCCTTCACTATCAATTATAACAACCACTGGAAGGTCTTTGACTTCAAGCCCCCTAATTGCCTCGGAGCCTAAATCCTCATAGACTAAGACCTCTGCATTGTTAATGGACTTGCTAATAAGTGCAGCTGCTCCACCAATTGCTCCAAAATATACTGCTTTATTTTTAATAATAGAAGCTATTACTTCTTTAGATCTAAGACCTTTTCCTATCATACCTTTCAGTCCTAAATCCAGAAGTTTAGGAGTATATGAATCCATTCTATAACTTGTAGTTGGTCCTGCTGAACCCATTACCTGACCTGGTTTGGCAGGAGTTGGCCCTACATAATATATTATTTCATCTTTAATATCTATAGGAAGTTCTCCACCCTTTTCTAAAAGCTCAATTAACCTTTTATGTGCTGCGTCTCGGGCTGTAAAAATAACACCAGAGATCAATACACAATCTCCAGCTTTTAAATCTCTTATTACCGCTTCTGTTAATGGAGTTGCTATCTTTTTTTCCATTTGTAACCCTCCTTCGCCTAGATTATTATTTCAGCATGTCTTGTAGCGTGACAGCTAACATTAACTGCAACAGGAAGACCTGCAATATGTGTTGGATATACCTCAATATTAATTCCTAAGGATGTGGTTTTCCCGCCAAAACCTTGAGGCCCTATGCCAAACTCATTTATTTTCTCTAAAAGTTCTTTTTCAAGATCTGCATAAAAAGGATTTTCATTATTTTTATTTATAGGTCTTAAAAGTGCTTTTTTTGCCAAGACTGCAACCTTATCAAAGGTACCCCCCAGTCCAACACCAATTATAGTTGGTGGACATGGGTTCGGTCCTGCCTCTTTAACTGTATCTAATATAAATTTTTTAACTCCGTCAATTCCATCAGAAGGCTTTAACATTTTAATCTTACTCATGTTTTCAGATCCAAAACCTTTAGGAGCCAAAATAATTTTAAGTTTATTTCCAGGAACTATTTCATAATAAATTACTGCCGGTGTATTATCGCCAGTATTAACCCTATCTAAGGGGTCCTTTACTACGGACTTTCTAAGATATCCATCTTTATAACCCTGCCTTACACCTTGGTTTATAGCTTCCTCAAGAAATCCCCCAACAATATGTACATCCTGTCCAATTGAAACAAACACACAAGCCATTCCTGTATCCTGACACATAGGAACATTTTCTAATTCAGCTATTTGCGCATTCTCCAAGAGCTTTTCTAAAACATCTTTAGCGATAGGCCAAGTCTCTTCCTCTAGTGATTGTTCTAATTTATTTTTAATATCCCTTGCAAGATAATAGTTTGCGTCAATACATAAATTTCTTACTGCCTTAATTATATCTGAAACATAAATTTCTCTAACTAATAACATCTACTAAATTCCCTCCTTTACTTACTACTATCTATAGTACACCAATTTCAAAATTTTGAAAAGGATGGACTTTTTAGTATAGAGAGTTTTACAATTTCATGATATTTCTTAATATAGCTAAAGTAAAGAAACTAGGTCATGGCAATAAGCCTTAACCTAGTTTCTTTTAATCTTTCCTAATTAGGAATCAATTCCTACTGTCCAGTTACTCCCGTTATTATTATCCCAATTATTAGCATTATCTGTAAAACAAAAATTTAGTACTTCTTTGCCGTCTACTTTAACTTCTGTGCTGTAAGAACCATGATTGCTTTTATACATAGGAACTGTTTCTGTGTTCCTCCAACCATCAAATCCATAATGCAAATACACCTTTTCTGCTCCGCTATTACTTAATATACCGTTATAGCATACAGAAGTCTTATTCCCTTTTTTAACTACTGGCAGTTCAATTGCAATACTATTATCCGGAACTACAGCAACATGACCTAATCTTTCATGAACATTCATACTTTACACCTCCAATAATTTTTTCATTTATATTTTCGACCAAAACGCCAAAATCTATTCCTTATTTTTCGACATAATTATCTTTTTTACGTCTTCACTAATATTTAATGAGATTTCTTCAGCATATTCCTCAGTAGATCCTTCTGAAAAAATATTAAATACTGGTTTATTGGAATCAGGAAGAACCAATGCCCATCCAGTCTGTGTATTTATTCTAATTCCATCAAGAAGATCAATACTCCTATTGCTATTTTGCTTTATTAGTTCATTTACTACTCTTCCTCTATCTTGAAACTCACAAGATAGCTCTACCTTCCTCATATGAAAATCTGGTAATTCTTTTATGATCATACTAATATTTTCATTGGTTTTTACCAAAAAGCTAATTATTCTTCCCAACGCAGCTACTACATCAAAATATAATTGATATTGCAGCATACGTTCACCACTGGGCGTGGTAGAATCTAGTAGTTCATTAATTGTATCAGAAACAGATGATTTTGTTCTCAAAACCTCAGCACCATATTCCTTAGCCATCTCTTCTACCTTATTAGTAACCGTATTTGGGACTATAACCTTCGTACAAACTCCTGACTTTAGGGAAACATAAGCTGCTAGAAGCGTGAATTTCTCTTTATTTAGCACGTTACCTTTTTCATCAATTAAAATTAGCTCCTCTCCAGTACCATTTAGTACAACTCCCAGGTTAAAACTTCTAGTTTTAATGGTTTGAGAAAGGAAACTTACATACTGATTTATATTGTTTAGTTTACCAGAAGGATAAATCACCTCTACATTACAACCAAGTAATTTTAAATATGTTATAACAATAGATACTTCCTCACTAGATGGTGAGGTTATAATAACATTAAAATTAGTTTTTTTAACTTCCACCAGGTTTTCTATCATTGTCATATTGCTTTGTAGATAAAATGATGTAAAATTCTCCATTCTGATTATGTCACCAATTATATCTATATTACCTCTTTCGAAGTCTTCCCTAAGAAAAAGGGTTTCAATCTTTTTTTCAAGCTTTCTATCTATATCTCCACCAAACTTATTAAAAATCTCAATTTTAATTAAATTACGGTTAAAGAAATCTTGACTTACATGAATTCCGCCTTCTGCTCTGTAGAATCTGACAGCGAACCTATTAATTGGAGTTATTGCATTATCAATACTTATAACCCTTGACCCTGCCATCAGAATACCTGCAGCTAAACATTCCCTTATTAAGGCAGAAGCTTTTGATCCATCACTACTAACGATAGTAGCGTTATCTTTATTAGATTGACTTCCGAAGGCAGAACCTAATAATGAGGCCAGTTCAGGTGTTATATCAACATTTACCTCTCCAGAAATCCCCTTATTCCCAAATAAACTTCTTGTTGTTCTTATACCCCACACAAGATTTCTATTAATCACAGCATTTTCATTTATATTTTTATTAGGCCATATTTTCACATTAGGCTTAATTGTGGCTCCTGAGCCTATACTACATTGATGCCCTATAACAGATTCTTCAAAAATATTAACATTACTCAGTGTATTCACCTTATTACAGAGTATTGTGCCTCTACATTCATTACTATTTCCAATATGGCTTTTACTCCAGATTATACTCCTAGCAATATTTGAATTCTCACCAATTTCACAGTTATCACCTAAAACTGTATATGCATCAAGAAATACTTGGTTTTTTATTGTACAGTTACGACCAATAAAAACAGGTGGTGTTATCCTAATGTTTTCAGGTAAATAGGTATCTTTACATACTATGACTCCAGGAAAAACCTCATCGCCTTCATTTATTACTGCTACCTTCTTATCAAGTATATCCAGATGAGTTTGTTTATAAGCATTTAAATCTCCTATATCATTCCAATATCCTTCAGCCACATAACCAAACATAGGGATATTATCCTTTAATAATCTAGGAAATAAATCCTTACTAAAGTCAAAATTATCTCCTTTATTGTAATAATCTAGAACTTCAGGTTCTAATATATATATTCCAGTGTTAATAGTGTCACTAAAAACTTCACCCCACCCTGGTTTTTCAAGAAACCTTACTATGCGCTGATTTTCATCGATAATTACCATTCCATATTCTAAAGGAATGGATTCCTGCTTTAATACCAAGGTAGCTTTTGCTCCCTTATCCTTATGCATCTTTACTGCCTTTTTCAGGTCAATATCAGTTAAAGCATCACCACTTACAACAATAAAGGTTTCATCTAAAAAATCCTTCGCATTAAGAACACTACCACCTGTACCTAGCGGTATTTCTTCAATATAATACTTTAAATCCACACCAAAAGACTCTCCGGATCCAAAGTAGTCTGTAATAACATCTGGAAGATAACACATCGTCACTGCAATATCATTAACATTATATTTTTTTAGAAGATTAATGATATGCTCCATAACAGGTTTGTTCATAATAGGAACCATAGGTTTAGGAATACCACTGGTAAGAGGCCTTAGCCTAGAACCCTCTCCTCCTGCCATTATAACTCCCTTCATCTATATCACGCCTCCATCATTCAGCATTAAAGGTTAACAAAGTTATTATACTCAAATTTATTTATTTTTATCCTAACACCATTCTGTCCCCTTTGCTTCCTCCTTAACCATCTTATACATATCACTAGTTATACCCGCGACCCTATTCCAAGAGTATTTTTCTTTAACAACTTTCATAGCATTATCACTTAAGGTATTTCCCATTTTGTCATTCCATAAAATCTCAATGATATTATCTGCAAGGCTGTTTTTTGACCCAGCGTAGGCTTTTAAACCAGTCTTTTTATGTTCTACTAGTTCTCCTAGACCTCCTACATCTGATACAATTACTGGACACTTTGCTGCCATTGCCTCAAGGGCCACAATTCCAAAGGGTTCATATATAGATGGGAAAACTGCAGCATCAGCAACCCGATAAAGTTTGTTTTTTGTCTCTGAATCTACGTACCCAGTAAAGATAAATTTATTTTCAATACCATTCCTATTAACCCAATTTTTAATTTCTTGTGTCATAGGACCTGTTCCAGCTATTACGAACTTCACATTACCACTTCTATTAGTAACTTCTTTAGCAGCCTCTGCTAAAATATGAATCCCTTTTTCATAGACATGCCTACCCACAAAAAAAACTATTTTTTCATGATCACAAGCCAGCTGCCTTCTAAAAGGTACTAGGTCAAAATCTATTTGCAAGGATTCTTCATCTACACCATTAGGAATGATCCATATCTTTTCCCAAGTAGCTCCAAATACATTATTAACTTCACGCCTCATATAATTACTACATGCAACAACTTTCCAAGCCTCATAAGTAAGCATCCATTCTGCACTAGAGATGTATCTTTGCATTTCATTTCTTATTCCACCATTTCTACCATGCTCAGTAGCGTGAATTGTACAAACCATTGGAGTATTAAAAGAGCATTTTAATACTTTAGCACTGTATGCACATAACCAATCATGAGCATGGATAATATCAAATCTTCCACCTCTAGTAACCAGTTTAATCCCCTCTTGAATCATAGCGTAGTTTAAATGCATAACCCATTTTGTAAAATCCCCGGTGTCAATTTTAAAAGGTGAGACTCTATGTACATAAACACCTTTATCGTCTTCATCCACAGCCGCAAATCCCTCTTCACAAGTAATTACATGTACCTCATGCCCTAACTTGTTAAGTTCATGGGATAGATAATAAATATGATCTGATATTCCCCCCACATTTCTAGGCGGATATTCCCAAGATAACATCATTATTTTCATAGTATTTCATTCAGAAAAATATTTTCCAAATGTGTGCACCTCCTATTTCTGTTTATTGATGTACATTAAATCGAGCCTACTTAGTATGTGCATTAATATTAATTACAAACAAAAAAAGATTAGCGTAATTATTACCGCTAATCTTAAAAAATACCATTATTTTTACAGGAATTTAAAAGTACTACCTTTTATATTTAGAAGCCCAATTAACTATATCTGAGATTCTCTAAACAATTATCATATTTAAGATAATTTTTCGATATACCATTTCCTGCGGCATGGTATTTGATGTGACGAGATTATCCGAGAGAGCCTTAGAAAGACTTGGTTTCCGTTTATTAAATTACGTTAAGAACCCTTTATTGTTTGAGCAAAGTTATGTCAAGAAAACTTTATAATACTATATAATCTTTCGTCTATACATCTTTTGTAGATTAATTAAAGCGAGTTTAAAGGGTTTAGTAATTTCATAAGCAGAAACCTTAGTCTCTCTTGGCACAGTGAGAAATCTATAACATCAAATTCCAGGCTGCAGGATTTGTATATGGAGAAAAGCATCTTAATTCACCCTACTTTACTGCCCTCTGAATCTTTAGCACTTTCCCCTTTATAGTCATTTGTTTCAATGCCTTTAAAACCTCAGGACCTTTACCATCCAATATATCCACATAGGTTATATTATCTTGAACATCAATAATCCCTATGTGTTCAGAGGTTATTCCCTCTATACTTGTAATAGCACCAACAATATCTCCAGGCCTAACCTTTTTCTTTTTGCCAGCATTTATATAAATCTTTGTTATTTCTTTATTAAGGGCGGCTCCCTTTTCAGCTTTAGGCTTTTGTTTTATTTTAACAGTTTCATTAAAATTAACCTTTGCCACTTCAACCTCTTCTTTTGAAGGTGCCTCTACTTTAAATATTTCATAGCCTACATAATCTTGAATTTCTCTTAAAAACCTTTTTTCGAAAGGAGTTACTAAGGTTATTGCTTTTCCTTCCTTACCAGCTCTTCCAGTTCTTCCTATTCTATGAACATAACTTTCCTTCTCTAAGGGTACATCATAATTAAAAATATGTGTAACATCCTCTACATCAATCCCTCTTGCAGCCACATCTGTTGCAACTAGAATCCTAAACTCTCCAAGTTTGAACTTTTTAATTGCAGCAAGTCTATCATTTTGTAACATTCCACCATGAAGTCCATCACAGGAAAAATTCTTTTCTGTGAGTTTTCTTACTAGTTTATCCACGTTATCCTTGGTTCTACAAAATATTATACAGCTATCAGGATGTTCTATATAAATTAAATTCTTTAGTAATTTATATTTTTCTTCTTCCTCTACTTCATAAACTACCTGCTCAATTTTTTCCACAGTAAGGTTTTCTGGAGTTATCTCTATTTTTATTGGCTCAAGCATATACTTTTGACTTAAAGCCTCTATTTCCCTTGACATAGTTGCAGAAAACAACATTGTAATTCTATTCTTAGACAATTTTTTAATTATTGCTTCAACCTGGTCGATAAAGCCCATGTTTAACATTTCATCCGCTTCATCTATAATTAAATATCTTATTTCCTCGATGTCTAAAGTTCCTCTTTCCAGATGATCCAAAGTCCTTCCAGGAGTTCCAACTACAACATGGACCCTTTGTTTTAATTCTTTAGCTTGCGCAATAAAGGGTTGTTTTCCAAAAATAGCAGTAGCTCTAATCCTTTTAAACCTACCAATGTGCCCAATCTCTTCTTTTACTTGAACACATAGTTCTCTAGTTGGAGTTAACACTAATGCTTGAGGTTTATTTCTTTCTATTTCTATATTTTCACAAATGGGTATACCAAAGGCCGCAGTTTTTCCACTTCCAGTTTGCGATTTCACTATTATATCCCTGCATTGTAAAGCAACTGGAATTACTTTAGCTTGAACCTCAGTAGGTGTCAAGTATCCTAGTTTCTCAATAGTTTTTATTATATCTTCACTAATATTAAAGTTTTTAAATGTATTTTCCATCATTACTACCTTTCAGAACAGCTTATTATTTATTTAGCATTTAAAACAAAAATGCCTTACCTCAGTATATCATAGTATTCATGCTTTTGGACTAGAATAAAAATGCACCGCCTAGAGACGGTGCACACAAGGGGTTTGGGAAATCTATGTCTTTCATATCTATATCTATTGGGGATAGATTTATACTTATAATTATAAACAATTATTGTTAGTTAATCAACACTATTACTATTAACTTTCTGTTAACAAGTAAACATTACTACCTCAATCTATCCCTCAATATGTCTAGTTATAAGAAATCCCTGCAGTTAAAACATCTATTATCTTAGTAAATAAGCTCTTGTTTTGCTGAAGTCTTTCGTTGCCACCGACTACGCAATAAATGTTTTGTTTTGCTATGGCTTCCATCATAGGCGCATAAGCTCTTATATCTTCAGCCTTAGTATTAATTATCTCATTAAATATTTTAGTTGAGTCCTGCTCTACTTTACCAGATATGTATCCATAGTCTTCTATAGCGCCCTTAGTACTAGGATCTAGTAATGTGTCTTTAGAATTTATTAAGCCTAAGATGTAGCTAGTCATCTGAGTATCGTCAGCCTTAAATTTTCTTAAAAAATCCCCTGACTTATCAAAGATCTTTAAAGTTTCTTTAAGGTTAGGATCACGATAGGAGGAAAACATAGCCGTTCCCTGGGGCGATATTGAAAATGAAGCTCCGTAAGCCCCTCCTTTTTCTCTAACTTCATTCATTAAGTATTCTGTTGTAAGTATCTTCCCTAAGACTTCCATGGCTCCATTATATTTATAACCTAGTTTATTTATATCGTAACCCTTTGCTATATACTGTACTTGGCTTGGGAGCATTAACCCTTCATTTTTAGTTGTATTGTTAAATTTATAATTATAAACTTTAAGTTTTCTATTAGGTATTTGACTTAGCAAAGTGGCTAAGCTTTGTTCGAATTTATTATATTGGTCTGGATCTATCGTAACTCCTACAATAAGATTTTCCTTATTAAATACCAAACCAGATACAGCTTTTAAATTATTAATCACTTCTTCAGCTTTAAAATCAAAATTTGCATCTAGGTCTAATATAAATTTGTAAAATTGCAAGTCTCCGGTTTCATTATATTGACCAAGTGGAGATAAATAGGATTGAATTCGGGTATTGGAAACACTATTTGGTGTGTTTATTATAGATCCTACTAGGCTATCCTTTATTGATCTTACCAGATTCTTTAATTGTGCCTTATTATCCATCTTACTATTATTTATTAATTCACTTATCACATTAATAGCATTGGGTAAATTATCTGTAAGGGTACTACAAGATACAACAAACTTAGGATAATAAACTGTATTGTCCTTAAATTTAGGTATTACAGAAGGTGTAAAGCACAAGCCTCCAACATTTAATAACTCATTATAAACTTCAGTAGCATTGTGTTTATCTGTATCTATTCTCCCAATTATATTAGACAATAAGTATAGATATTGAAGTTTATCTTGAGGTACTGTAGAGGTATCAAAATACATATTCATATAAGCTACTTTATTTGTATACAGTGGGTGTTCTAAAATCTTAACCTTATCTATCTTTTTTTCAATTTGAGGTGTTTTTTCTGTATTAGTATTTATGTCTGAAAGTAAAAGTGTTGGTATGGCTGACAAAGCCTTTTTTGAATCCGGAGTATCCTGCCAGGTTTTTAAATCCTTGGTTTGCTTTACTAACTCATCGATATCTTTTGCAGAAAGTTTTGACTTATAATCAGCTAAACTCTTTTTTACCTTAGCATCCATTTCTTCCTGAAGTCCAACCTTAGGCTTAAAAACTATCAAGGAAGAATGTTTATTATCTATAAAATACTTTTGCACTAATTTTTGAAAATACCCTGTATCTATTGATTTCTTAATATTAGCTAGATTTTCCTCAAAGCCTAAGTATGTTGTAGGGTCTCCGGTGTACATCCACCCAGCTATAGCATTCTCTCCATAGCCTAAACCCTTATTACCTACTGTCTTTTGTGCTCTAATAGAAGTTTCTGCAAGATTGAAAACAGAGGTTATGGTTTGCTTATCAATTCCATTTTTTACAATACCAGCTAAGTTCAAATCCATAAACTGTAGAAATTTATCTTTATTAGTAGCTTCAGCGCCATTGACAGTTATCTGAAATACCGGCTCTGCCAAATTAGTATTTAGATTACTCTGTACTGAAGACCCTAACCCACTTTGTATTATTGCATTACTAATTGGTGAAGTATCCGAGGCAAATAGCATTAAATTAAGCAATTGTAACCCTAACATATCATCCATATTTTTATTTATATTAACTGCATAGTTTAAAGATAAATAAGATTTATTCTTAGTATCTGAGCCAATTGGCACTGAATATTCAGCATCTTTTTCCTGTCTTTGAAAAAAAGGCTTTTGTACTTCTATAGTTGTAATTACCTCTTTCTTATGAAACTTACCTAAATAGCTACCATCTAAAAACTTTAAATTGTCAAGAATATCAAGTTTTCCATATAAATATATATAACTATTGGAAGGTGTATAATATTTATAATAAGTTTCTAATGTTTTATCCCGAGTTAATTGTGGAATGGCTTGTGGGTCCCCACCAGCTTCAAATCTATATAAGGTATCCGGGAAAAGAGATTTCATTATAGCATCTTGCAATATTACCTCTGGTGAAGAATAATTACCCTTCATCTCATTATAGACGACTCCATTATAGGTTAAATCAGCATCCTTAGTGGCTAAATCATAGTGCCATCCTTCTTGAGAAAATATTTTAGAATCTTTTCTAAAGTTAGGACAAAAGACTGCATCCATATATATTCCCATAAGATTTCTAAAATCTTTAGAATTATTAGTAGCAAAAGGATATTCAGTTCTATCATTAAAGGTTATTGCATTAGCATAATTGCTTACCGAATCCTTCATAATCTGCATAAGTGGTGACTTCACGGGATATTTTTCTGAACCATACAGTACTGAGTGCTCAATAACATGATTTACCCCTTTATCGTCAGAGGGTGGCGTGTAAAAATTAATAGAAAAGACTTTATTTTGATCCTCATTTTTTAAATACAAAAGACGAGCTCCACTTTTAATATGCTGAAATACCATAGCAGTGGAATTAATTTCTGCTAAAGGTTTCTCCGACATTAACCTAAAGCCACTATACGTTTGTCCTAGACTTAAAGTTGTCGTTACCTCTGAATGTACCGTAGCTGGCATGTTTATACTAATAATATTAATGCAAATAATACAGGCAATCCAGCTTTTTTTAAGCAATAGTTTTTTTAATATCTTCATTTTTTACCTCCTAATATTCATATATAAATTGCTGATTTTTTAGTATTCCACAGATTAGCCTATTATAAACATATAAATTATTACAATTAAGGATTTATGGCAATAAAAAAGAGGCTATCCCAAAATAATTAATTATTTTGGGGTAGCCTCACTTAAGGCATCTTTTCATCTTTTCTTTTTTTGTTCGTAAAGTTGCTTATCCGCATCTTGAATTAGTTCTTCAAAGGTAAACTTCTGATCTGGAGAATAGACTGAAAACCCTAAGCTTATAGCTAACTTATATGGTTTTTTTGAAGCTGTATTATATCTATCAAAATTAGACTTAATACGTTGAACAATTGCATTAATCTCATCTTTAGTAGACTTATTTGCTGCAATTATGGTAAATTCATCTCCCCCAATACGGGCTACTACATCATCTACTCCAAAGGATTCCTTAATTAGCAAGGCTGTCACTAATATGGCTTCATCCCCTTCTTTGTGACCATAAGTATCATTGATTTTCTTTAAACCATCCATGTCTCCAAAACACATAATAGCTTTACCACCAGTTAAAGCAGCTGACTTATATAGGTTACCGCCATGCATATAAAATCCTCTTCTATTCAATATACCTGTTAATTCATCAACTACATATCTGTTTTTTAAATCCCCATTACTCTTTTCAAGTTCAATAACAGCTAAATTTAGTTGTTCTTCTGCTTTTATGCGTTCATCAAACAGCCTTTGAATCTTTAAGGTATTCCCAATTTGCTCCCTAAAGTTCTCATAAACAAATTCATCTACTGCATTCATATCCCAAGCGATATAACCAAAATAATCTTTGCCTGTAACTAAAGGAAAGAAAATCAGATCATTCCTTTTTTCTTGATAAATAAACTGCTCAGGTAGTATGTCTAATGTGTCTACATACTGTATCTCTGCCAACGTCCCTTCGTTATATCCTAAAATCAGCTTAGCCTTTGAAGGTAGTTTAAAATTAGCTTCACACAAACTAGTTGTAGGACTATCATAAACACATAAGTAACATTGCTTAATCCCATACCAGAACATTGCAGCTCTAATAACCTTAGTTAATTCCTCAACACTTCGTACAAAGTTAAATTCTCGCATTATGTCCCTTGTACCTATATACATTCTTTTAAAATTATATTGCTGTATGGATTCTCTTTTACGTAAAACATTTCCTATTAAAAAACTAGACAAATAAAATATTTCATCGGCTATCCTTAAGGCTTCATAATTAGTTATAACAGAAATCACAAGATTTCTCATAGAATAAAGTGCTTCATTCCAAGAGTAATCAAGTTTTTTTACAAAAATCGAATGAAATAAAATTTCTTTAAGCTCTTTTATAAACTCCCCTTCTGTTTTTTTTATTTTCATATCTCTTATAAATGAATTTAATAAGTTAATAATACTTCTCTCATACTCTACTAACTCAACCTTTGGTAGCCCAAGTTCCCTTATTATTAAATCTAATATATTGTATTGTTCTTTAATTAAGTAATTTTCAAGTTCTTCACATTCTTTATAATATGAAGTAACCTCCTTCAAACTCCCCTTTAATATTATTGGTGTTTTATTTTTTAAGATATTGCAACAACCACAAGACTCTCTTATTATTAATTTCCCGTCTAAATAAGTACATTGAGGCACATGCTCCCCATCTAAAATTAAATCTATAAACTTAGCTGCTTCTGAAGCCATTTCAAAAATAGGTTGCTCGATAGTGGTAAAAGCGGAATAGAAAGACCTTACTGTTTCAACATTATCAAATCCAGTTAAGGCTATATGTTCTCCTACTTCAATTCCCATCTGTTTCAAACGATAAAATGCTTCAATTGCCATTTCATCATTTGAAGCCACTATAACCTCTGGTTTCATATTCCTATGCACCATAAGTTCATCTATAGCCTTAGCCGCTGATAATTCATGAAAATCACCTTCAACAACTAACTCCTTATCAAAAATCATATTATGTTCCTTTAAAGCATCTTTATATCCTTCAAGCCTCATAACCGCATCAGGATTTAAAGAGGTTCCTGTTATAAATGCTATTTTCGAATAATTATGATGATCAATTAAGTGGTTAACCATTAAATGCATATATTTTCTATTGTCAAAAACCACACTAGGAATATCTTTAATATCTATTCCAATACTAACCATAGGTATATCTCTATACCTTTCTATAAATTCTACAAATTTATCTAAGCCAATATAATTTAATAATAATCCTGAGCATACAATTAATCCATCCAGTTTATCTGTATTAACTAAATCATAAATAACATTCTGCTGCGCCTCATCTCCAACTGTGGATTCTAGAGCTCCTCCAGCAAAAAAAAGCACATCAAAATTTCTTTCTTCTGCAACTTTTTTTATTCCTCTCCAAATAGGCGATTGATAAAAACCATCAACAGAATTAATTAAAACACCTATAGTTCTTCTTCTATTTCGCAATAATTTATTCATTGTTAAAAATCCCCATCCTTTGTTGAAAATTTTAGAATTTTGTTGATTCTCCCCATATTAATTTTAGCACCACTTATTTATACATGACAAGGGCTTATTAATACTTTCAACAAATTTCTCCCTTTAGTTTCCTAATCTCTTTATCCTTCAAGTCTATTATCTTCTCGTATTTCTCTTCTATTTCAGTTAGATCTCTATTTAAAACATTAATGAGGGATGCCATTTCATCTGCACTCCCCGCTAGACGATTAAATAGCAAAAGATTTAAAGCCAGTATCTCTGGGATTTCACTGTGAGAATATCGAAGTTGATGATCAATTTCCCCATAACCTTCTTCAAATATTGTTCTAACCTGAATTTCTGTTATAACTCTTTGGCTTGTAGGAAAAAATTCTATTAAATAATGCACTGATCTATATCCAGATTTTCTAGAGTGAATTTGAATATCAAGTTCTTCAAACCTTTGGGTATCATCACCTTCTCTAACATTAGCAGTGATCTCAATAACCTTCCATGTGCTACAAATAAAATTGTGTATATCTTCCCATTCCTCTTTAAAAATGTGAATTGCTCTAATTCCGATTAAATCATTTATTTCTTCTTTATAATTCTCAATAGAAAATTGAAACTTGGATCCATACTTTTCTTTTCTGCTAGGTGTCTTCCTAATAATTTTTTCTATTAACCTTTCAGAATCTTTTACCCTAGACTTCACCGAATGAATTTTTTTATGAGTTCTAAGGGTAGTTGCTATAAAGTCAGCTTGACTTTCACAACTACTCTTATACTTACTATAATCAATGTATATGTAATTTAAATCATCCCAATTTATCTGATTTTTGATAATATCCTCTTCTGACAGATGACACCTTTTAAAAAACTCTTCCTTTATAAGATTCATATAATACCTCCTAAATATATAAGGTACTTATAATTTTACCATAAATTTATCTAAATTAACTTTTTCAAACAAAAAATTTAAAGGGACTATCTCAAAATAAAAATAATTATTTTGAAATAGTCCCTTTTATATTTAGAAAGCTAAATAACTATCTAGGAGATTTCTTAATTCAGACAATTGACCCATCTCCACATTACTTTTCAGTAATCGAGACATTATCTATGCTTACACTTTGATTTTTGGTAAACAATGCCCCATCCAGGTTATTTGTTCCTAAAAGGAAATTTAGTTTTCCATTAGAAATTGTATTCGCTGCAGTGAATTCATAGGTAAAGGTTTGAGCTGCAGGTGTAAGTGCTAAGACTTGCTGGTCCATGTTACTCATTTCCACCCAAGCCTCTCTTATCACTGTTGAGCTAGCATCAAACTTTAGTACATATTTCTTTCCTGCTTCTAATTTTATTGTTTCTTGGTATACTTGAGTGGACCACCTATTCCAGCCAGCATAATCAGGGAAATTAACTTTCATCTTTCCATCCACTGAAGCTACACTAGCATTTGAGCCATCAGCTGTATATGTCATCCACCCAGTTGTATCAGCGTCAAAAGTACCATTACTAATTATTTTATCAACTACTATTGATTTTTCAGTGATTGAAATATTATCAATATTGACACTTTGGTTCTTAGCAAACAATGTGCCATCAAGATTATTTGTTCCTAAAAGGATATTTAGTTTACCATTAGAAATTGTATTTGCAGCTGTGAATTCATATGAAAAAGTTTTGGTTGTAGGTGTTAGTGCTAAAACTTGTTGTTCCATGTTATTCATTTCCACCCAGCCATCTCTTGCCACTGTTGAACTGGCATCAAACTTAAGTACATATTTCTTTCCTGCTTCTAACTTTATTGTATCTTGATATACTTGGGTGGACCATCTATTCCAACCAGCATAATCAGGGAAACTAACTTTCAGCTTTCCATCCGCTGAAGCTACACTAGCATTTGAACCATCACCTGTATATACTGACCATCCAGTTGTATCAGCATCAAAAGTTCCATTACTGATTATTAAATTGTCATTAGCTCTTATATCTTGTACACAAGTAGCATTGGCGTATCCATTAGCTACAACCATAATAGTATAATTACCAATAGTAGCAAAGTTGTCTGCAGCTAAAGTAATTTTACCTGCTGCTACTGTATATCTATTTGTTGCTATTGCAATATCATTAATCTTTACAGAAGTTATTGCATTTCGCCAAGCTAAGTCATCAGTAAAGGTAATATTTATAGGTTTAGTAAGTTTATTATCAGTTTCACTCTTAGTTAATGTAGGAGACCTCTTGAAAGGTGCATCTTTAACTTCACAAACTACATTATCAATAACTATATCATGCGCTTTGGTTGGTACTGTTGCATCAACATTTCCTAATAAGAATTTCAAACTAACAGTATCATCCTTTGCTTGTATTAATGTAAACTCATAATGAGTAACTCCGCTAGTGGCTTTTACATTTTTAGTTAAATATTGATAATAGGCTGCATTGTCAATAACTATTCCTATACTTCTTTCTGCTGTTGCGCTTACATCAAAAGCTATTTTATATTGAACTCCCTTAGTAACTTTAAAATTTTCTTGATTTAGCATTACAGAATAAGGATTTGGTCCTGGTGCAGTTAATGAAATTTTAGCGGCTCCATTTACTGCTGTAATAGTTGAAGCTGCACCATCTCCTATGTTAGGATATGGTGTCCATGACTCTAACCCTTTTGAAAAATCACCATTTTTAAGCGGATAAATATCAACTAATGAATAATTTATTGATGAGGTTAAGGTTACATCATCCATATATACATCATTGTTATCCCCACCAAGTTTAAATATTATCTGAGCTTCTGAATCCGTAGGTTTATTCATCTTAAAGCTAATGGTTTTTTCCTCCATTGACTTTGTTAAATTTATTGTCTTATCCTCATTATAACTAACTGTACCATCTTTACTTAAGAAGCCTACCTTAATCGTTTTTGCTGATTTTGCTCTAGCCTTAAAGGTTAATTTATAGTCAGTATTTTGCTCTAATTGAATTCCCTTTTGATTTAAAGTAATTGCGCTTGCCTCTTTTCCACCCTTACTTACCTTAACAAACAATTCTCTTGTAGCCTCTGGCACAATTGCTGTTGCTTCTGCTCCTGTTGCTACATTGAAATTCCAATAAGCCATACGATCTATACTTTCTTTATCAAAGGTACCATTATAAATATGGTTCCCATCTGAAAATGGTGTTTTTGAAGCATCAAAATTTTGAATAGGTGCATTAACCTCTTCAACTCTTGCATTACCAATCCAAACAGCGTTAGTGTCAGAACCCAAATTAAATTCAAGACGAGATTTAATATTAGAGGCCCCCGCCATCTGGAATACCTTTTCAAAATGTTGAAATTTATCCGTTAAGGCAAAATCATAAATATCTGAATAAACACCCCAGCCTGCCTCTGCACCACCTGACATCTTCATACCAATTTTTCTGGTTGTAGCTGCTTTAGCATCAAAGGACACCTTGTAATATCTTCCTTTTCCCAGTGTTGTAAGCTGAATGAGTTGCACTGAAACATTTTGTGATCCTGCATTAGTAACACTTATCTTTGCATATTTCTTTCCATCAATAGTATCTATAGATTGCGTTCCATTTCCTGCAAATTGAGACACATGTACAAAGTTCCATTTATCTGAAAAGTCTAGAGCTGCTTCTGGATTATCTTGGATTGGTTCTGTAAAGTTACTATTACTTAGTAAATTGCCATCTGCTGTTGCTACCTTTGCCCCTGTAGGTAATGGTTCCATTGTTACTTTAGGTTCAACAGGAGTTTTATATTCTCTACCTGTAAGCTTATAAGCTCTAACATAATCAACTTCCATAGCTGTTGGGAATTTTGTCTCTGCAATAGGATCTCCATCAAAATTACCGCCTACAGCCAGATTTAATATTAAATAAAAATCCTGGTCATAGGGTGCTGGGAAAGAGTATTTTTGTTCATTATCAACACCTTTTGTACTCCAATTGTTTTGTGTCTGATATAATACACCATCAATATACCATCTTATTTCGCCTGGTTCCCATTCAAGACCGTAATTGTGAAATTCATTTACTGAGGTAGTTGTTGGAAAATTGAACTCTTTTCCAGTATATTTATTATTTGGCCAAGTAGCCCCATAATGGATTGTTCCAGCAACAGTCTGAGGTTTACTCCCCCAGCCTTCTGCTATATCAAGTTCTCCCGAAGCTGCCCATCCACCATAAGCATCCTTTACAGGTAACATCCATATTGCTGGCCATAACCCTTTTCCAATAGGCAGTTTTGCTTTTATATCAAGTTTTCCATATTTCATAGAAAACTTACCTAAGGTTTTTATTTTACCTGAAGTATAATTAAAAGTTTTGCCGAATTGTGCAGGTGAGGTCTCTTTTAAAGCTGTTACAGACAACTTGCCATCCTTAACACCTACATTTTTGGTAGACTTAGTATAATATTCTAATTCATTATTACCCCAACCCTCGGTAACCTTATTTCCGTCCTTATCTACAATGGCGTTGCCAATATCGTAATCCCATTTAGTTGTATCAACGCTTGTACCATTAAATTCATCGCTCCATGATAATGTCCAATCGCTTTTACCATTATCTGCAATCTTCTTATTACTTCCAAGCAGCATAATGCAGAAAGTTACAATTACAAACATAGATAGAACGACTCTAAATTTTGTTCTCAAATTATTAAGCCTCCTTAAAAAAAATATTAGTTACACTTACTGCCACTATAGTTGCAATTAAATATGTAGTTAAATCCTTTACATCATAGGTACCACTAAATAAACCTAATCTTTGTCCTACCTCATGACTTATAGCAATAATTCCACCTGAAAACATCCATAAATTCTTATATCTAAAATTAGATTTCTTCCAAATTAGAATCATACTACTAGTAAATGAGTATAACCATAATCCATCAGGCACAGAAAATAAAATATAATTTTTTATTACAGGATTTAAAAAATCCAAGCTAGAATTTAACTTAACCATATCTTTAACAGTTTTAAATACTGGAAACCAGGAGAAAATAACCATATCACTGCTTCTAAAAAGTGCATAAATCCCTATACCAATTATTAAGGGTAGAATAATTAAAAACATACCTTTCCTTAACATAGATAGAAATTCCCCTCTCCTGTAAAATTAAAGTCCTTGATCACCCTTCTAACCCTTTATCCTATCTTCAAGTTATAATTTATAGTTTTTTTAGATGAAATCCAAATTAAACTAAGGCCTAAAACTACTATGATAACTCCAGCTTCTATAAAATATTTATCGAACCCATCTATTATGGAAGTTATTAATACCCTTATGTGTTCATCCTCCATAAGAGACATAATCCTTGAAAAATTAATAAAATAGGGTGTAAAAGAAAAGAAAAATATCAGTGCCCCTGCAGCAACAAATGAATAACCATACCATAATAAGATATTATAAAAAACCTTTCTATAATAAATTAAAATTAATATTAGTAAAAGCCCTAGACCACTACAGTACACAAAAATATTGGAATAAATAAATCCTAATGATTTTCTCACAACTTGAAAGTCCTCATATGCAACTATACCTTTCAAATCAAAGATATTAATACTATCATCAATTACTTCTTCTGACTCCCTTTTGACAGTACTAATCTCATCTGAGATGTTTTTATCTAATAGCATATTATTACTTTCAAGATATTTATTCATACTTTTATCAAATTTAAGCCCTGGCATTCGAAAATCAATATTATATGGACTTTCTTTTTTAAAAGTAACATACTGAATAAGATGTTTTGTATAATTATTTACTTGACTCTTAATCCATGTTTCATCAGAATATGCTTTGAAGGCCTCCTTAGGTATGTTAGTTGTACTAGATAAACTTGAGAGCTTTGTAATTGATTTCATTGAGATAGCATGATAGTAATCACAGCTATTAAACTTAGAAATATAATAATTGTAATTATATAATTTAAAATGTACAAACAGACCTAATGTTACAAAGACAATATTAAAAACTAAAAACAGACCTAAAATAAAAAATACTATATTTTTAACTATCTTCATATTTCTCACTTTCAGCTTAGGTTTTTTTATTCTTGTTGCTACTAACATAATCAGCCACAATTACATATCTCTTAGGTGCATGTCCAATATAGCTGAAGGGGTAGCAAGTATACATTGTTAATAACTCTTTATCACTTGGTACTACTACTGTTTTGTCATCAGCCTCAACTATTCTAATTTTTGAAACCTTATAAATAAATGAAGCATAATTAGTCTTAATTGTTATTTCTTCTCCCACTTTTACATATTGTAATTTCTTAAAAACCGTGTCTCTATGTCCACATATAACTACATTCCCACTTTCACCTGGAAGAGTACTACCGGCAAAGTGACCTATGCCCTTTTCCAAGTCTTCATCCCTATCACCATGAATTATTGGATAATCTAAAGATACTGAAGAAATTACCATTTCAGCAAACTCCTCACCAAGTTTAGGCCGTTGCATTAGCGTATTATTAATATTAAATTTCCTTTCAGGAGCTTGATTTTGTGGTTGTTTCGCTATACTCTTTTGTATAAGATAAGTTTGGCTTACCAATCTCCAGCCAGCAGAGATTGTTATAAGAACACCAACTATAAATAGGAAAATAGGAATTCCAAAACTAATCCCCTTTTTTTTAAAACTTATCATATTTTTTGTCTTTTAGTAACGGCACTTCTAAGTATCCAAATGGAAGAAATAATAATTAAAGAAATACCTAATAAAATATAGTTACCATTATTTGTTGCTGTTGCTTTCATTATCCCTGATACTGGGTCAAATTTACCTTTATCTGCATTATTGGAGAATTGTCGTGCGGAGGTTATCGTAGTTTTAAGTACATTTCCATCAAAATTTGTTAAAAAATCATTTGTCCCCTGTGAATCCATAGATAGCATACTTGTACCACTGGAATCTTTAACATTAATGATAATGTTTCCATCCGAACCTGAACTAAAGGTTGCTGACAACCCTAAAATAGAAAAAGCCTCCGTCATGTTTTTTTCAATCTGTGTTTCTGTTGTTATATCAAGACTTGTGATATCTTTGCTGCCCTTGAGTAAAAGAACAGTACTATCAATCTTAGCTAATATACTTTGATAGTTACTATCAGATATATTTACCTTTTGCAAGTACTCTATAATATTGCCACATTGACTTTCCGGAACCCCTAGATTCTCTAAATAGGCTTTAATATCATTTACCGGCGTTGCATATACAGGTAGGCAAAACAGAAATGTGAAGGCAAACAAGGTAAGTAAACTAAGTATTTTCTTTTTTAGCTTCATTTGCAGATCCCTCCTTATTAGTTTTTCTAATTTAGTCTATAAAAGACTGTGCTAATATTAATTCTGGAAGCATAGTGCAAGCAGAACTTTTATGACAACGTTTTCTTTTTTGCCATAATCCCCTCCTATATTTATTGTTTTTGGAACATTTTAGTATTATGTTACAATAAAAGTAATTCCATCTATTTATAATAATAGATAACTTTATACTCATTTAATAGGTGTCATATTTTATTATGGTGTTATCTCTTCGGGGATTTATGTTACAGAAAATTCATTAACCTTTAGGTAGCTTATTATTTTCAAAGTATTCCATTATAGCTCGAGTTATACTCTCAGCAATACTTTTCTGATAATCCTTATTATTGAGTTTTCCTGCCTCCTCTGGGTTAGATATAAAACCACATTCTACTAGAACTCCGGGCATAGTATCTACACTCCTTAACATCTTAAAAGCATCTAAAGCTGGTTTAGCTACCCTTTTGTTTTTATCATCGATGTACTTTCTAAAATTTCTTTGAATTAAGTCTGCTAACTTACGACTTTCTGGATTTCGCGAGTACCACACCTGGCCTCCAGAGTACTGACTTTCTGGATATGTATTCATATGAATGCTAATAAAAAGATCACAATTGGATTCACTTTTAATCTTACAGCGCGCTGCTAAATCTTCTGCTTTATGTGTTTTAAACTTCACAGTATCTAACTTTAAGGCTTCGTCCTTTTCTCTAGTCATCATTACATCGAAACCTTGTTTAATTAATTCCTCTTTTAATAATAAACTTATACTTAAGTTTATATTTTTTTCTTTTACTCCATTTCCATCTGCGCCTCCGTCATAACCTCCATGCCCTGGATCTATAAGTATAAGCTTTTCCCCTTCATTTTCTTCACTAGTTTCTGCACCTACAGTTGTAGACTTTGTAAGTATTGTTAACATTAATACCAATATAAGTACCATATAATTTTTATGTTTCAAGATTTCGCCTCCAAAATATAATTATTTTTCTTGTTCTATTTTGCGTAAAAAAAGAGAGGATATACTCCTCTCTTTTAAATAAATAATTTTGAAAACTTAGCACCCTTGCTTTAGAGACTTTGAGACAACATAAATTTCCTTGTCTATTTTGTTGTAAAGGAAGTTTGTGTATTATAAACTTTACCATTAATGCTAACCACAATATCTATATTAACAGTAACCCCATGAGAAGCTTTTCCCACTTTAATTGCTATAGGCGTCCCTACCCTTCCATTATAAGTAGTGTTTGTACTCTTAAAATGACAAACTGCTGTAACTGACGCACCTGCCGGTCCACCTACGCTTAAATTTATGGTGGAGTTCTGTATGGGTGTTGGATTATCTACACTTGCTGACACATTCACATTCTCCTCTGTTTGCGGTACCGGAGTTTGTGTACTGCTTTCAACCTTAGAATTAAAGGTTATATTATTACCATCACTTGTAACTAATATAGTTCCCTTTTCATCTGTTCTATAGACTGGTATATTCTTAATCTTTAGCTTGTCCATAGTCAGCAAATGTGGATGTCCGTAATTATTTTCTTTTCCTACACTAATAATTGCGTATTTAGGATTAACTTTATCCAAAAATCCTTGAGAAGTTGAAGTATCACTGCCATGATGTCCAACTTTTAAAATATCTGCTGATAAATCATAACCTTTGTTAATCATATCCTTTTCAGTTGAAGCTTCTGCATCCCCAGTAAATAAGAATTTATTATTTCCAAAAGCTAATTTAAGAACAATTGAATATGTGTTTAAATCTTTATCATTAGAGCTAATAGGACCTAAAATAGTACTAACAGCGTCGCCTAATTTTATTATATCTCCTGGTTTTGGGGATATTATCTTTAGTCCTTTACTACTTATTGCACTTATCACATCTTTAAAGGTTTCAGTAGTGCTTGTTATTTTAGGCATATAAATGGCTCCAATATCAAATTCTTTAATAACAACATCAGCTCCACCGATATGATCTTCATGTGGATGGGTGAGAACCAAAACATCTATTTTCTTTATATTCTGAGCTTCTAAATAATTAATTAAGGATTTGGCAGAAGAATTGGTACCCGTATCAATAAGCATATTTTCAGAGCCTTGTTGAATTAAAATACTATCACCTTGGCCAACGTCAATATAGTGTACCTTCAATTGTCCTGATACCATGGCTGTATTATTTGTAAGTGGTTTATCTACTTGCGGTACAGCTGAACAGCCCACAAAAAGTATTATTAATGATGCAACTAATGTTATTAATGATATCTTACTCCTTTTAAAACCAATTATGCATTTTAAAATATCCTTCAACTGAACCCTTCTTTCTTAAACGTATTTTTTTGCTTGTCCTCCTATTATATCTTATAATTCTTTAATTTTCTTTAAATAATTTCACTAACTTCACAATATACTTATAAGATTTATACTAATTAGCAGGATTTTTTTTTTATTAAACGAATATGTTCTAATATTGGACAATTAGGGGTGATTACAATTAAAAAGTTTTTATTACGAATCAAGAAAAATAGTACATTTCTACTAGTTTATGAAGTAACAATAGCTACTTTATCAATATTAGCTGTTGTAATGCTTATATTTGAATATTCTTATGACCTGAATACTCTTGAAATCAATGTTTTTTATATACTGGATGAGATAGTTTTATTAGTTTTTACAATAGATTATTTTATTAGGCTCTTTTTGGCTGATAATAAAAAGCTTTTCTTCAAGAAAAATATTATTGATTTAATTGCAATACTACCATTTAATTCTGTATTCCAAGCTGCTAGGATATTTAGAATTACTAAGCTTACTAAATTACTAAAAATACTAAGAATTATTAAGTTGTTACGTGCTATTATTTTTCTTCAAAAATTTAAAAACAAAATTTCACCTTTTCTTAAAACAAATAACTTTCAATATGTACTGTGGATAACTATGAGTACTGTTGCCTTTGGAGCTATGGGTATGCACCTAGCTGAAGATAAGCCTATTTTAGATAGTCTATGGTGGAGTTTTGTTACTATAACAACTGTAGGATACGGAGATATCTCACCTACAACTGGACCTGGTAGAATAATCGCCTCAATTTTAATGCTTGTTGGAATTGGCTTTATTGGTATGCTTACAGGAACTATTTCAACATTTTTCATAGGGAAAAAGGCTGAGACAAGTACCTTTAAAGATGAGACTATGGAAATCATTAAAGGTAAATTAGATGATTTTAATAATTTGACCTTTGATGAGGTGGAAGATATCTGCACCGTTCTAAGGTCTTTTAAAAATAAACAATAATTGGTTTTGATAAACAACTAAATAGTAGTTCTTCTTTTAATTAATTCTTTGTATATAACCTTTACTTAAACAACACCTTGCCTGCATAGACCCCAGCTGTAAAAATTGTGCTTATTAAGATGAAATGCAAAATAAACCAGCCTAATTGACCATACCTTAACAATTCTTGGTCAAGAGGTTTTCTTAGCTCCGGAGATATTATTAAACCACCAACCCATTCAAATACTAGTAGAAATATCCACCACCAGGTATATGAATCCCATAGGTCCCACGTTGGATTATACTTAATAAGTTGTGTTCTATTTTCAGCCCAAGCCTCAGTAAATACACCAAAATGAACAATAGCCCAATAAAATGGTATCTTAAAAGGCCATGACTTAGGGCTATATCTTACTCCTAGCAAAACATAAAAGGGAAATATGGTTAAGATAAGTGTAAATGGTATCTTTGAAATTTTCGGGAAAAGTCTATATGGAAATGTATATAAATCCATGTAAATAAAAATATAGCACAGTATTACACCAATAATTGCACTTAACACAAATAGAAAGCCATATCTTTTCCAATCAATTTTTATAACAAGAAAAGAAAGAATGCCTGTAAGTGCCAAAGATAAAATTGATAAATATGTTTCTATATTCCAACCAATATTCATATTACCCTACTCCAATACAAAGTTATTAATGATAGTATAAACAAGTGCAAAGTAAATTATACTTGCTATCCTTCACCCTGCAGGAAACTTCTAGATTGTTTGAATACTTTATTCTTTTTAAAAAAATACCGTAAAATTCATCTTACTGAATAATACGGTATATAGTAAATTGACTTTAGAAGAAACTTACTAAGGATCATACCCTAACGTGCTAATATGTTATGGAACCTTATAAATTTGCTTGTGCTTCTGTAATAAATGTTGCACAATCTGTTTCTTGTGTATCACGCGCATTTTTAGGTTGAACTTCTATTCTTTCCGCTGAACATTGATCACCCTGCATATAATAGTGACAAGTATTAACGATGCACTTAACTCCTGCGTTAGCATGGTTCATTTTCTGTTGTATCATTTGTCATACCTCCTGTATTAAATATTAATTACATATGATATTGTCTGCAAGATTCAATTTTTTATGCATGCACTAATAGGTACTATTTATTAATAGCATTTTTAAATTGTTGAAGTGACATTCCTTCACTAATTAAATGATATTCAGTACGGCCTATATCAATATAGCCTCTACCATTATCAAAAGACATTATAACTATTACTTTATCATTTTTATAAAATTGTATATACGTATACCTTGAATATGGAACAAGACCTGGTTGCTCTAATGCTTTTTTTACTTTTGTTTTGCCAATATTTTTTATAATATCACCCACAATTTGTTTATCAGTAATTGTGTTTGTTATAGTTTCATTTTCAATTAATTCAATTTTTGTGACATTAGTAACAGTCTTACCAATAATACTTGTAACAGTTTTTTCTCTATAAACATTTAGCGTTAGTATTATGGAGCATAGAACTAATACTACAAAGATTACAATTCCTATTTTTCTTTTCAAATCATATTAACTCCTCTCATTTTAATTATTTGGTTAAAGTCTTCTATTTTTTAACTTTTAGCTAATTCATAATTAATAACAACAATTCCACACTCAAATGATTTTGACTTAAGCAATTTATACTTTTGGTTGAATTCAAGACCCTTAAATATTGGCATTCCATTACCAATTGCAGTTGGATTAATTAATAAATGAAATTCGTCAACAAGTCCTTGTTTAATTAGAGCCGATACAAAAGTCCCACCACCATAAGCGATGATGTCTTTACCATCTTGTTTTTTTAGTTTAGTGATTTCGTCAACAAGGTCACCTTTTGCTAAAACGGTATTGTCCCATTCTGACATTTCAAGAGTTTTTGTAAAAATGACTTTTGTTGTATTATTCATTTTGTCAACACCAAAGGCGTCTTCTCCTTCTGGTTTAGAAGCCCAATATGGAATAAAACCTTGTGCAAGTTTTCTTCCAAGAACTATGCAGTCAACAGGTTCTGTTATTTCTTTTACATATTTAATAAGTTCATTGTCCCAGTTGGAAGTCATCCAGTTCATCTCACCATTTAAGCCTGAAATGAATCCGTCAACTGAAACTTGAACTTGTAATTTTAGTTTTCTCATTTTTTTACTCCTTTTTAGTTTTATTTTAACAGTACTTTTCACTATCTTACCATATCTATTTAATATATTGGTAACTATATTATTTTCAATGTTACTCAAGTACTCAAGTGCTCAATTACTCAGTAACACTTTAATTAGTTGTACATATTATGTGTTGAGACAGGTCAGCCTGTCTGAATATAAGGAGGGGGAGTTATGTACAACTCATCAAATTCTAATAAAAATTGCAAAAAGAGTCAAACTCATGTACACGAGTATGAAGGTAGTACTATGATCGCTGAAGAAGAAGAAGAACCCCACAATCATCGTTTTGCAGGAGTTACTGGTGAGGTTATACCACGTGGAAATAGTCATGTCCATCGACTATTAGGTAATTCAGATTTCTATGAAGATCATCATCATGAAGTTTCAGCTACAACTGGACTGGCTATTTCTGTTGGTGGCGGTAGACACGTACACTTCGTTTCTGGAAAAACCACAGTTGACGATGACCATTTTCACCAATTCATCTTTGCTACACTAATTGAAAATCCTATAGGAGAATAAATAAATGAGCCGTCAATCTTGACGGCTTAATAATTTACAAAACTTTCTAACCAGTTCATATATTATTGTTGCATCACGAACTAGATCTTAAATTAAAAAAGAAAAATCCCACAAACACAATGTTTGTGGGATTTGGAATTTCATAAATATTATCTTTTTGAAAACTGAGATGCTTTTCTAGCTTTCTTAAGACCGTATTTCTTTCTTTCCTTCATTCTTGGGTCTCTTGTTAAGAAACCTGCTTTCTTAAGTTCTGGTCTTAAAGTTTCATCAGCTTTAAGTAGAGCTCTAGAAATACCATGTCTTATAGCTCCAGCTTGACCTGTGAATCCACCACCATGTACATTAACTAAAACATCGAATTTATCCTTTGTTGAAGTTAAGTTTAATGGTTGGTTAACTATTATTAATAGAGTACCAAGTCCGAAATAGTTCTCGATATCTCTCTTATTTATGATTATTTTACCTTCACCAGGTACAAGTCTTACTCTTGCGATTGATTTCTTTCTTCTTCCTGTTCCTAAATATTGAACC
>JACMJL010000295.1 GCA_014380625.1 Clostridiaceae bacterium | reverse complement strand
TCTTAACCTCTAGTTTTACTAGTTGTATTAGCCTTGGATTATTTAAAAAATTTTCCTTAGCACTTTTTTCATCTCTACTGTCAAATATAAAATACTTCTGGCTACCGCTAAATTCCACGATGTGGAAACTCTTTTCCTTCAGTATTTTTTTTAATTCATTTACACATTTAGTTATTTCACTAATACTAGGGGTTTCACCCTCGAAAAGACCCAGTTTATACTTTTTAGTAATGTTCTTTACGTCAAAATCCTTAGTAATAATACATTTATATTTAGAACTTAGTTGGGACTCTGTAATTAGTATACAACCATACTCAATTGCTGTATCGAATACTGTTCTTACTTCATTATTATATTCTCTTACCCTATCATTACTATAGGTACTTCCCCAGGAAGCTTCTGGTATTGGCGAAGGAAGATATACCCAATTATTATCTCTGTTTTGTACTAAATGTCTTCCTACTCCATCTTGTTTTAATATAGTTTTCTCATATTCTTCCTCATACTGCCTTATTGGTGCATAAGAATAGAGAGGTACACCCACTTCTGTATTTAGCCAAAATATTCTATTGGTAACACTACTCTGTTTGATATTCACTTGGTTTCCATGGGTACAGGAATCCTTGTATTGTTCAATGCCTTTTCTAATTCTAGGAGTTCTTATTGGCACTGAAACCATATCCCAACAGGGGAAATTAAAACTTGAGCCTGCATCATTAAGTTGGAACACAGGTATAGCATCCTCATCTAGCTTAGGCGCTACATTTTTCCTGATAAAGTCTTCAATAGATTTATCTTCTCCGTACTTCATCAAAATAAAATCTTCCATAGATTTTGTAATTATATCTCCAAATTCTTCTGAAACAAATTTAGAAATGGAATCCACTACATCTGCTTGCTGCTCATCTATCCATTTTTGTGACTCCTCAAGTAATCTTGAAGTAAAGGTTCTTAATACTTCATCAGCATCTTTTTTATCTAACATATCATCTATAGATTTAATTACATCTGGTACTTCTATTACATTCCAATAATAGGTTTTTCCACCCATTTGATTGTTTTCCTCACGAGTTTTTACAAGTATGTTTCCATCTTCTTTAAATACTCTATTAAGCTCATTTAGTATCTCTGTGAACACCTTGTATATGGAATTGTTTCTACCACTAATAATACCTATTATGTCCTGGTAAAAGTCTATCATTCTATCATTCTTTTCTTCATCCGCCCTTGCCTGGTATTCAGCAATCTTGGCATTTATGTAATAATTCTTTTTGCTTTCCTTGGTAAGCAAAACCTTTTTAGCCTCAGCAAACTTATCCTCAGCAATCTCATTTAAGACTTTAATTCTTTCCGGAAAATTCCTTCTCTTATCCTCTAAAGTTTCTATTATAACCTCTAGAGTTTTTATAGTATTAAAGCCTGCATTAGAGAATAACATTCTTGAAGCATAGAAGGGACCTTTAGCTGGATCCTTAAATATCCGTTCTACCTGGTCTTTAATGGTTAGCATTAACTCTCCAGGATATTGTCTTTTCACCTTTGTATATTCATCAATGGCTTCTCTAAGATAAGTGGTAAGCTCTTCATCAATATTTACAGCTCGTTTTTTAATAACATTATCATAGTTAAACTTTTCTCTATTCATAAAACCTGAAAGAGGCTGCTTTCCACCTAGTCCTTTTTCAAACCTTGCCTGGATAGAATCTATGTCAAGTTTCATACTTTTTATGAACTGATCTACCTCTTGTTCAATTGGTGACTTTTCGAACATTTTATCCATCTTCTCAAAAAGCTTGCAAGCTAGATAAGTTGTTATTTCTTCAATGGGAAGCACAGCAGCAGAAGCACCAATAATTACATATTTATAATTTGCTCTATAAGGTTTTGGCATCTGATTTATCAAGGTTGGAACGTTACTCAACCAATCCTGGATAGCAAATTCCTGTCCAGAGTCTCTCTGCTCATTAGATATGAAGTTAGTAATAATTTCAGCCGTAACATTCATACAGTACTCATAGCCATTTTTCAAGATTTTACCTTGTTTGTTTGTAGCTGATATTAAATGACAAACATCAAAAGGTGCAGTGGGTGAATCTACTTTAAAATTCATATACTTTTGTACAAACCGATCTCCTCTTTCAGGAATAGCCATTAGGTAATCTATTTCTTTAAGAGCTGCATATCCATTTTTTATAATATAGCTTCTTGTGTTGATTTCAGGATTTTTTGACAAGTTTACATCCGGGGTAAATAAATAACCAAGAATATTTACCTTATCTATACCTTGATCCCCAAACTTTTCTTGAATTAAACCTCTAATAATGTAGGCTATATCAATAAAACACCCGCTACCAGTTCCTCCTGATATTCCTGTAAGTATAAAAACTTCAAGTTTTTCATTGGTATTAAGCATAATGCTCCAAATTTTTTTTCGTAAGCTTTCCACAACTTCATTTATCTTTGTAAAAAGAAGTAATCTTCCCGCCTGTCTATTTCCATTAGCACCCTGCATACCATCAGATATATTTAGTTCTGGCGATAGCCATTCCTTTATACAATTATCCAGTATTTCTCTATCATTTAAAATAGATCCTATTTGAGCATTAGATAAAAGCACTAATTCACTTTGCTCTTCCAGTTTTATGCCTTTAAAATTTTTATTCTTTTCGTAGGCATTAGTTTCAAAGGCAAGAAATTCAATACCATGTGGTTTTTCTTTTCTAACTTTTGTTATCTCATCATCAGGTAACTTAAACCTTCTATTTATCTGGTATTTAAGTCTTAAAAGTGCATCTATCCCAGTACCGCCTAGCCCAATTATAAGTACAGGGTTATCTATATTATCAATTCGTATCTTATCGCTAATTATTCCGCCACCATTCATAACGTCTAGTTCTCTTATTTGTTCTCTAACTGCAGTATTCATACTATTACCTCCAATTTATTTATTCAGCGTAAAATTCAAGAGCAACGCTTTTTAGAACTTTATTTAAAATTATAACCACTCTATCATGGCTAACTAACTGAGCACTTTCTCCCTTTTCAATATTTCTTCCAGATTTTTGTATGGTGCATAATGATTTATTATCTACTATCAAGCAGTCCTCTCCAAATTTAAAATATAAATCTTGGGTTTCTGCATATTCTTCTTTTAGTCCGAGCACATCATAAAGGCTGAATCTTACACTATAATTTTCAAGTATCTTATATTGCGGTGACAGGTACTCCTGCGTAGCCTCATCCTTTACCTCCAACATAACACGGCCAAAGCCTTTTTTATGACTCTTTTTTAATGCTTTAATTATAATTATTACTAAGGCTAAAAGTAGTAAACTCCCTATACCTATAAATATTAATATTGATTTACTGGAAGATTTTTCTTTAATAGGAGTTCTATTTACTAGAACCTTATCATCAACAGTTAGTTTTACTGGGATGCTTTCTCTAGAAAAACCTTTTCCATCTATTTTTACACTGGCTTCAAAACTTCCAGAACTATCCATACTTAATTTACCTGTAAACCCATCACCCTTATTTGTTAAAGCGTGTTCTTTTATAGAGTTATCAGCTAAATTATGTATTATTAGCTTCGCTGCTATTCCATGGTATACAGTTTTATCCGTTGTCTTCTTACCATTACTTGATAAGTAAGCATCAACAGTTACATTTTCTCCTTTTTTTATAGTTGAAGGTATAAAAGTAGCATTTACAGCCAGATCATAATTATAAACATAACTAATTTTAATTTTATCTCCACTTATACCTTTTACCTTTAATGTCCAATCACCCTCTGCAGGTTTTAAGATCTTTAGCATAGAATACGTCTTAGAAAAAGTAACATAAGCATTACTTGAAGGCATAATAATCTCTTTTAAAGTAGGGTCCATTAGTTTTACTTCAATTGGGTTACTAGACATTATGGATACGTTAGCTTCTATAACATTTGAGTTAGGTATATTCACCTTAACCTCTTGAAAACCTCCATTTGCAGTTATTGTTCCTCCATCTTCTACTTTTACCTTCGTATTGTCAGCATATATTTCAGTCAATATTTTAGGAAGCTCTTCTGATGCATTTGTTATATAATTCTTGCCACCAGTACTACTTGATATACTACTTAACTGAGACTTATCCACAGTCCCATCGTGATTTATTCCTATAGTGTAAATTGTATAACCTTTACTCTTAGCTGTATTTATAGCCTCATTAAGATCCTTTATAGACTCCTCACTGCTTCTTTTAGGATCATTTTTTCCATCAGATAAAAGTATTATTACCGCTCTATTCCCTTGTTCGTGACCTGCTTCCATCAACTTAACTGCTTCCTTTAATCCAAGTCCCGTATCTGTCTTTTCTCCAAAGGGTATTCCTTCAGCCATATTCTTTATATTATCCTTATCCTTTTGAAGCTTAACAACATCAAGACTATGCTCTCTTACAATATTGTCAGAGTAGGCTACTAATCCAAATTTATTACCCTGATTTATGCTCATATCAAGGAACATTTTTATGGCTTCAACTCTAAGTTCCTCAGCATCACTAGATTTCATAGAACCACTAGCATCCATTAAAAACACTACATCTAAATTTGAAGTTGTAAGGTTCTCTGCTTTTACTACTGATATATTTATAAATTGAATAAGAAATGCCAGTAATAATGCCATTATTTGCACTATCTTCATATGTGGTTTTTTCATTTCAAGTTACCTCCCCGTATAATTAATGTACAGATTCAGATGTAATCCAGCTTACTACTTGTTGTTTCTGTGGTTTTGCATCTTTTCCTTCACAGAAAAATTTATAATTACTAAAAGTTCTTCTTAACTTATTTAAAAATAATTCTTCCCCATTTTCTCGTAAAAACCTTTCTTCATTGTTTTCAATAGTGCCTTCACTTTCATCTAACAAATCTGTCTTTGTTATGACAAAAGCTATGGGCTTGTTCACCGTTTCTCCTGGTTTTAAGCCCTGATTTTTTTGCAAATATAAAATTAAGGTATCTAATATGTCACTTAACATATAATTAGGTGTGTGGGTAGATACTATTAATAACCTTGCAGTTACAAAGGGGTCTATTATAAATATAAAAC
>JACMJL010000294.1 GCA_014380625.1 Clostridiaceae bacterium | reverse complement strand
CCACGGGTTCCGTGGATATAAATGAAAAACCACTGAAAGGTTTGTAAATCAGCGCTTTCAGTGGTTTTAGTGTTTTAAAGCAAATTCTCTTTGTAATTGGAAATTAATTTAATATCTTTTATTAAAAATGGACAAAAAAATAACATCTCCTTATAATATAGTTTGCACACCAAAAAAAGGAGATGTTACTATTTCTAAATTCAAATTCCAACAAAAGAAAAAACTATTAGAAAAAGAATTCAAGAGATCTAAGAAATTTCTTAGATACATTAAAAGAGTATTTGATTTTGATGAGATTGTCAAGCAGCAAAAGGATCTAAGAAAGAAGCAAGAACTAAAAACAGGTGTAATTTTCACAATATTATTTTGGGGATTTGTACTTAGAGTACAGAGTTTTAATAGATTAGAGCAGATGATTAATTATGGTGTTTTCAATCCGTTATTCCCAAGAAAAATAAAATTGCCTAGCATTGATACAATAAGCGGAGCTATTGCAAAATGGGATTTAGAAGCTCTAGAAAAAAGTTTTCAGACTATAAATGCAGTGCTAGCTAAAAATAAAACTTTTAAAAACGGAACTATTGATGGATTTACAGTCTGCGCCTTTGACGGCACTGATGTTGTAAACACTGGAGAAAAGAAAAAATGTGAACATTGTATATTAATGAAAAATGGTAAAGGCTTTCATTATGTACACAAATCAGTTGTAGCAATGGTTATAGGCGCTGAAATAAATTATGTCATTAAACAGAATATGTTAAAAGTCAAATCTGAAGAGAAGAAAATAGATAAAACAACTTTTAAGGAGAAAATTATAACTAAATCAGAAGGTGAACATACTGGTGCAATAGAGTTGCTAGAGGAGCTCCCATCATTTATAGATACTATAGTGGGAGACTCCCTTTATTTCACATCACCATTTATTAAATCAGTAGTAAATTCAAAAAGGCATGCAGTTATAAGATTAGAAGATAAGACTAGAAATGTTCATATGGCACTAGAACATTTTTCTCAATACAATACCTGTAATGATAGCTTTACAAATAAAGTGGATAATATTACCACTACGGTATACTATTGGTTTAAAGACACAAGAATTGAGGATTCAACAGTACTTGCTAAAGACCCTGAGAGATATGTTGCTATAAGAATATATAAATTTATTGAAGTGATTGAATCTGCTGTAAAGGGCAAAGAAAATTATTCTTTTAAAGAAGTTTTTGTAGGTACAACCAATAAAGATATGTTACCTAAAACAGTTCTAAAAATTATTCATAGGAGATGGAATATAGAAAATTCATGTTTCCATCAACTTAAAACCTACTGTAACATGGAACACTGTTTCAAACATGGCTCTGTGGCAATAGAAGCAATTTTAAACATAATGTTTATGGCTTATAATTTAATTCAAGCATTTTTATTCAAAAGGCTAAGAAGTTTTAATGGTGAATTTACAAAAGGCAAGACTACAATAAGTTGGTTTATTGAATCGATGAAGTTTGAGTTAGTAATAGTAAATTTTCTAATAAAATATAATTTTGTAGAAAGTGATTTTTTAAATACAACGTAATCTCTGACTACAGTACTTTATTTTAGTAATTCTCATTTGTCCCCAACAGTGAGATCTAGAAATACTAACAAAGTGCTTTAAAAATTTAATATATTATCTTTGGGCTTTAGAGTTATGCCCTTTTAGGGCATATTTCAAAATACCTCCCCTAAATTATCATCAAAATCAGAGTAAACCCTTATTTACCTAATAAAAGGGTTTAACCTAATTCAAAATGGAAGTTATT
>JACMJL010000293.1 GCA_014380625.1 Clostridiaceae bacterium | reverse complement strand
CCAGCCATAAGAGAATAGAACTTACTTGCACTGATACCATCTGTGAGAGGCTCTAATTCTTCGCCATTCTTACCCTTGAATTTGTGTGCCAGAAACATGCTTTGGGAATACCTATTCCAAACCTTTAAAGGGTGAACATACATTTCATCGCCACTACCATAAACATCAATTAAAAGCTGTGTGGTATCTCTTATTCTAGCGATAGTGTCAAAAGAGTGCCTATTCCTTAAAATGCCGAAATATGCTACTGTGTCTAATTCGAAAAGGTATGGACAGGTAACTGTAAAGAAATTACCCATCATAAGGTCAGTACCCCATTCAACCTGTAATTCTGATAAGCAGTCAAAAACATAAAAGGAATCAATGCCTTCATTTGAAATTATTTCATTTACTTTTACAGTAAAGCTTTCAAAACCAATATTAGGATCTAAATAAACCCTTTTTAGGCCTGGTTGATTAGGAACGATAGGAAGATGTTCGGCAAACCTAATATAAATAATGTTTCTTTTATCAGCAATGGCTTGTGCAACAAAAGGCTTCACAAAGAAGGAGTACTCTTCTATACTGGAGAGTTGCCAAACCACATTATCACCTAATCTAATATTGTGAAGTGCTATATCAAGGCCGTTTAAACCTGATTTAATTTTTTCAAATGCTGCCATAATGCCTCCTAAATGTATCCGATGTCTAACGCCGCTAATACTCCATCTGAACTAAGTCTTCTTTATTATTTTATATAAATTTAAAACTCATAATATTATTTTAATACTTTTAAGTTTTTATGTACAGGAAAAAACATGCAATTACCAAATAAATAAAAGTTGTAGATGCTGGAGAAAATAAGGCTTAAATACTATTTGAGGTGATGTAAATGAAACGTATTGTTCCTTATTTTTTATGCATTTGTTTACTGTTATTAGGATGTTTCTATTTACTGCGAAGTGGTGATGAAAGTCAACAGGTACTAAGAGGCCAAACGAAATTACTTTCGCAGGTGTCAATTAGCCAAGGAATACAGGTTGTAGCAAAAAGACCATTTGTTAAGCGTGGAGAAATAGGTGTGCTGGCCTTGAAATGTACTCCTAAAGTTAACTGTAAAGTTGTTTGTTGCTACAAAATAAATGGCAAGTTTTTTTGCGCAACTCGTAATTTAGTTGCAGGTAAAGATGGAAGCGTTTTGTTCACCTGGAAGGTTGACAAAAACACAGATGTTGGGTCTTACGATATAGAGATTACAAGTGGGGGAGACCGGTTAATGACCAGCTATATTGTTCAATAACAAAAACATTATTAATTTAGGCAAAACGGCATCGAAAACACGATGCTGTTTTTATGTTAAAGAAATCATGGAACATATATAGTATAATTAGTTAGATTGAATTTTTTTATAAAAAAATATATTAAAAGGTTGATGTTTTTATGCATTATGTTTATATTTTAGAATGTTCAGACAGCTCGCTTTATGCTGGTTATACAATAGATTTGGACAAAAGATTAAAAGTACATAATCAAGGCAAAGGTTCTAAATATACTAGAGTTAGGTTACCTGTGAAGTTAGTATACAATGAGAAATTTGAAAACAAATCTGATGCCTTAAAAAGAGAATATCAGATTAAACAGCTGACTAGAAAGAAAAAAGAAGAATTGATTCAAGGACTAAATTGTGAAAATAGCAATATTAATTTACAGTCAAAAGGTATATAATATTCCTATATTTGACTTTAATTATAGGTGAGTATTACAGGCAAAATTAAAAATTTTTGAGGGAGGAACTTATGCCAGAATTAAGAGATGCACAAGTTAGAAGACAAGAAATAGAAGAAAAAAAGAGAAAAGAAAAACTGGAAAAAGAGTTCAAGGATGCACTGAAAATTGAGAATAAAATTACTTCTACATTGGAAAAATATGCTGACTCCACAAGTAAAGCTAAAATCATAATAGATGGAAACATACAATCTCTTTTTATTAGTTTAGTAGATAGTGATAAGAGAGAGCATAGATCTGTTTTATTGTCTTCAAAAGATTATAAAGCTTTATTTAGCAAAGTAAATTCAATTGAGAGTGCAGTTATTAAAAGTTATATTTTTGAATATATTGATAATCATCAGTATATAAAACAATTATATGAAAAGAAATATCATGCGTTATATGGATGGGCACTAATGGTAAATAAAGTTTATTTGAATGTTATTTGGTAAAACATAAACGCTTGAATTTTTTATCAGATAGTAACTAAGGACACAGGTAACTATATATACTATATGCTGTTATTTGTGTCCTTAATAGGATAACTCTTTTCCTTATTAACTATATATTGTTTTAATATATAGTTAATTAAATAACTGGTTGACCTATTATCTTTTCTAGCAATCTCTTCAATTTT
>JACMJL010000292.1 GCA_014380625.1 Clostridiaceae bacterium | reverse complement strand
CACCTAGTGAGTTTAGAGAAAAATTGGACCTTTGAAAAAGGGCTATGGAGACACTGTATATCCTGTCCCATAACCCTTGTTTTATATTGGTAACTTTATTTCAACCCTAGTTCCTAGTCCTAAAGTGCTAAATATTTTTATCCCATAATTATTTCCATAGTTAAGTTTAATTCTTTTGTTTACATTTCTAAGACCAATACTTTTAAAGGAGTCATTGAGTTCGTTAATGTACTCATTAAGACTTAATAACTTTTCCGCCTCCATACCGGCACCATTGTCAATTACCTCAAAAACCAATATGCTATTTTTTTCATATCCTAGAACGTCAATTTTCCCTCCACTTCTAGTGTTTTGCATACCATGATAAATAGCATTTTCTACTACAGGTTGTAAAATTAATTTAATAATCTTATTATCCAATATGGCTTCATCAACCCTAGTAGTTATATTATACATATTTTGAAATCTACATTTTTGAAGCATGATATAGTTTTCTAGATTATTAATTTCTTCCTTTACAAAAACATGTACATTTTTTTGATCTATTCCATATCTTAATATAGTTCCAAGGGCTGAGGCCATTTCTGAGGTTTTCTCATCATCATTGATAGTGGCCATCATACTAATAGATTCAAGGGTATTATATAGAAAGTGAGGATTTATTTGATTCTGAAGCATATGTAATTCTAACTCTGTTTGCTTAATTTTATCTAAGTAAACCTCATCAATAAGGTTTTTAACCTTTCTAGTCATGGAATTAAATGATTTTGCTAAGTTACCAATCTCATCTTTTCTTGATAGTTTAATTTTTACATTGAAATCTCCTTTTTCTATAACATTAAGTAGAGTTACTAGTTTTTTTATCGGACTAGCTATTTGATTTGAGATTAAAAACATTAATAAAGTAGTGATTAATATAATAATAATGGTAATTGCTACAGTGAGGTTTTTAAGCTTATTGATATCCTTATATAATTCATTAGTTGGAACTAAATTAATTATTCTCCAACCTGTAACCGTTGAATATTCCGTGCTGGCTAATAGATTTTGGCCATTTACATTAAGGTTATTAGGTTTTTGCGAGTCCCAGTTAATGTTTCTTATACTGTCATCTAATTTTTGGGATACATTCTCCTCCTTTGTATCATAGATTACATTACCAATATTATCTTCTATTATAATTCTTTGATTGGGGGTTATTACCATATGTTTACAGATGTTAGATAAGAAATCCACGCTTGTATTTACCGTCATGATGCCAACTATTTTATTAGATTTTAAATTAGAAATTCCTCTTGCAATAGAAAATACATAGTCGGATTTACTTGCATTATCAGAAATAAAAGGAAGCTTGAAAGAACTGATAATAAGTGGTTTTCCAGCGTTAGAGATGCTATCTTTAAACCACTGTTCATTAATAGGATTAAAATTCTTATAAAGGCCACCCTTTATTTTGTAATCGCCTACACCATGAAGGTTATAAACAAAAACTGAATGTATTTGATCCTTATAACTAAATAAATCATTAAACATTTGTAGGTTCATCTTTTGAAGTGCAAAGCTTTCATTGCCAGAGGCGTTAAATTCATCCATCTCAGTTAGGTAACTTAGATCCTTATCCTTTATTGTCAAGGGCAATTTTGTTATGTTTTCTATATCTTTTATATAATCGTCAACCTTTTCGAGAGTCTGTAAATTTGATTGTTTTATGACAGTAAGGGTAGAAGATTTTTTATCGTTTAAAAAAATGGTGAAGGTTACATAGGATAATATTGCCATTAGAAGGAAAACCACAACCATTATGAGTGATAATTTCATTAAGATGGGCATATTCTTAAGTCTTATACGATTAAAAGCAAGCAATAATTTTAATTTTCTTTTGTTACTAGTCATATTTTCCCCCTTTAATAAATAGCTTTTTATATCCATTATAATTCAATATTAGTTATTGTTAAATAAATTTTTATAGGATAGAATAAAAGTAAGTTAAAAAGGAGTGAAATCTTTTTAGGGGAAGTGAGCGTTTGTTAAAGGTATTTATTGTAGATGATGATGATATTATACGAAAAGGATTACATGTGATAGTTAAAAAATTTGTAGAAGATTGTGAAGTAGTAGGCCAAGCTGCCGATGGAGAATTGGCATTAGAAGCAATTAAGGTTTTAAAACCGGATCTTTTAATTACGGATATAAAGATGCCAATAATGGATGGAATAGAATTAATTAAAAATGTAAAAGAGCTAAAATTAAAGATGAAAATCATAGTTTTAAGTGGTTTTGATGAATATAAATATGTGAGAGAAACTTTTAAATATGGGGTTAAGGATTATTTACTAAAGCCAATCCAAAAGAAAGATATTGTAGAGCTAATAAATAATATAAAAATAGAAATAGAGAAAGAAAATGGAGAGGATATTCAGGGAATGGACCTTGAATTAAAAGCTAAAGAGGGGACAAATTTATTACGACAAAAAATGATTATTCAATTATCCCAAAAAAGTTACAGTGATAATGCTGAGTTAGAAAAGGAATTAAAGAGTTTAGATATTAAACAAACTGGAAACTTCATTGTAACCATATTAAGTATAGATAATTACTTTAAATTAAACACTAAAGAAGCTCCGGATTTAGGGTTAAACTCTATAAAACAATTAATTAATGAATTTGAAACTACTTGCAAATCTATTACAAACAATTTAATCGCTTTTAAATGTCTAGAGGACTCATGTATCTTAGCCTTATTTGAAGGTATAGGTAAACTTGAATTACAGCAAAGACTGTCTAGATTACAAAGTGATATAGTAAATAAAAATGATTTTACAATTTCAATAGGTGTAAGTAATGGCTTTAATAATATCTATGATTCACATATTGCATTTGAACAAGTCAATCTTGCCATTGAGGAGAAATTCTACAAAGGTAATAATTCTCTCATTAACTATGAGGATAATAGCTATGAGAGAAATAAACTTGAAGAACCTAAAATTGATAAGTGTATTGATAATTTTCTTGGAGCTATAGAAATATGTAATTCTAAAGGTATAGTTAAACATATCGAAGAATTTTTAATATATTTAAAAGAAAGTAAACTTAGACCTAATGAATTTAGAAAAAGTTGTTTGGGTTTTATATCAAGGGTGGTTGCAGTTTCAAGCGATTTCAGAGATGCAACAAATAATTTAAGTATAGAAGATGATTTAGATTTAACAATTTATTTAAAGGAAATAAGCACTTATGAGGAATTGCGTGAATATTTAGTAAGTGAAATGTTTAAAATAGCTGAAGAAATTAAAAGCATAAGAGAGAAGAAAAGTAAAAAAATAATTGAAATATCTAAGAAATATGTTTTAAATCATTTTAAAGAGGATATAAACCTAAATTTAATTGCCGAAAAAGTGTTTTTAAGTGCTAATTATTTTAGTAATTTGTTTAAATCTGAAACAGGAATGAATTTTTCAGATTTCCTATTGGACGTAAGAGTAAATGAAGCTAAGAAGCTTTTAGCAAATTATGAATACAAAATTTATGAAATTGGGCCAATGGTAGGATATGATGAGATTGTTTCCTTTGGAAGAGCTTTCAAGAAAAAAGTTGGATTGTCTCCATCTGATTATAGAAATATAATAAAATAAGGTGAGGTTATTTATATGTTAGTAAAGAGAGTAATATTAATTATATTGTTTGCTTTGCCTGTTATTTCAGTTTCAGTTGGATGTACTTATAAATCGGAGAAAGAGCCTGTTAGTAAGACAAGTAAATTATCAGGTAAAATAGTTTTTGCTACTAATAGAATTGATATTGCCAATGATAGGCTGAAGGCTTTAGGTACTGAATTTATGAAACAAAATCCAGGTACAGAGGTTAGCATTGAAGGTATAAAGGATTATGATCAAACTATAGAAACTCGATTAGCGGCAGGTGAAGCTCCAGATATCTATAACTTTATTGAAATGATGACAAAGTCTACTTTAAGTGATTATTATCTACCAATAGATAATCTTGGGTTTACAAAGGACTCAATAGCATTTTATTCTGAGGGGCAGGGCTCTGATGGAAAACTATATGGAGTTACTGAGGGCGTAATATATGAAGGTATTGTATATAACAAGAAAGCTTTTGAAACTGCAGGGATTAAAGCTACCCCAAAAACAATAGGTGAGTTTTATTCTGTGTGCGAAAGGCTTAAGGCAAGTGGAATAACACCACTTGGCACTGCTTTTAAAGATCAGTGGCCTTTGTATCCTTGGTCTAGCGTTGAGTATGTTACCGTAGCACAAACAGGAAGTATTCAACATAAATTTCAGTACTCAAAGCAGGATAAAATAATTGATGAGGTAATGCTTAATTCTTTTGAATTAATAAGAAATTTACATAAAAAAGGTTATCTTGAAGAGGATTTGGTGTCATCAAACTGGGATAGACTTAAATGGGAAATGTCAGAAGCTAAAGTCGCAATGTATTATGTTGGAAATTGGTTTCCTCCTCAACTTGTGGATAATGGAGCTGCGGAACTTGGAATGTTTCCTTACCCAGGAGGTAAAGCTATTTTGGCTAGTGCAGCTAAAATTTGGGGGGTTTCAAAGGATACGAAAGCTCCTGAATTAGCTAAAGCATTTTTAAATTATTTGATGATGGATGGTAAACTAGCAAAGGCAGAATACCTAATTTCATCCTTAAAAGGAGTTGTACCTTCTGATAGGTTTGTCAAGGAACTTCTTGGTAGTGGCTTGCCAGTTGTTCAAAATGAAGGTATTGATGAGAAATATAAGGAATTAATAAACAAATCAGATATAAATTTAGAGGCAGTCTTACAAGCATATATCCTCGCAGCAGATGATATAGAGTCAGAAAAAATTGTAAAGACTACAAATGAAAAATGGGCAGCCGTGAGAAAATAATAGAATAAAAGTGGCAGTCTCAAAATAATTTTATTTTGAGACTGCCACTTTTGTTATATAAAAATTAAGATTTCAACTGATTAATCTATAAGGAGAGCTTCAAATTTCAGCTCCCTAGTATAAACAACATCTGTAAAGTTGTTTATAAATACAACTTTCTGTAGTTATCTCAGGGTTTAATATATGTTAAATTTAGTACATAGATTAGGATGCATCTAAACTAAATAAAAAGAACATAATTAACCGAGGGGGTTCTAACATGAAAATGAAAAGGTTATCAGTATTAATAGCTTCAACTCTTATTATGACAAGTACACTTGTAGGATGCGGTAGTACATCCTCATCCTCAGGTTCTTCTACCTCCACTGAAACTACTAAGAAACTTTCAGGAAAGATAGTGTTTGCTACAACTAGAACAGATATAGCCGATACTAAACTTAAGGATTTAGCAGATGAATTTATGAAAGCAAATCCTGGAACAGAGGTTACTTTTGAAGGTATAAAGGATTATGACCAAACAGTGGGAACTAGAGTTGCAGCTGGTGAAGCACCAGATATTTATTATCATCTTAAAACAATGACTAAAGAGACATTGGGTCAATATTTTGTACCTATAGATGATCTTGGATTCACAAAGGACAAGGTATCCTTTTATACAGCTGGACTAGGTAAAGATGGTAAATTATACGGAATTACTGATTCTGTATCCTATTTAGGAATAGCATATAACAAAAAAGCATTTGCAACTGCGGGAATTACAGCTACTCCAAAAACTTTGGACGAGTTCTACTCTGCTTGTGAAAAACTTAAAGCAGCAAAAATTATACCGATGGGTACAGCCTTTAAAGATGAATGGACATTATATCCATGGGATGGAGTAGATTATGTTTCATTAAATCATGCTGGCAATATAAATCATAAACTTGATTATGCAAAACAAGATAAAATAATCGATGATGCTGAACTTGCTTCTTTTAAAATCATAAGAAACATGAAGCAAAAGGGATATCTTGAAGCAGATTTAGTTTCAGCAGGTTGGGATCAGTTAAAAAAAGATATGGCTCAAGCTAAAGTTGGAATGTATTTTATCGAAACTTGGTTCCCTCCACAGTTGTTAGATGGTGGCGCTAAACCAGAAGATCTTGGAATGTTCCCATTCCCAGGAACTAAAGGAATAATGGCTGGATCGGGTAAGACTTGGGGAATATCAAAAGATTCAAAGTCACCAGAACTAGCAAAAGCATTTTACAAATATGTAATGCAAGATGGTAAATATGCAAAAGCACAATCTGTAATAAGTTCTATAAAAGGACAAACTCCTTCAGATGCTTTTGTAAAGGAATTACTAGCAAGTGGATTACCGATAGTTGAAAATGTAGATACACCTTCAGATTTTACTGAGATTATGAATAAATCAGAAATTAGTTTAGATAAAATTTTACAAGCTTATATTTTAGCTCCAAGTGACGCAGCAGCAGAAAAAGTTGTTAATGATACAAATGCTAAGTGGGTTAATGCTAAAAAGTAGTATATAAATTTTAAGGGTTCAAATTAAGCTATGTTAATTGGCTCAGTTTGAATCCTTGATTTATAAATAATGTAACAAGGAGGGTTTTAGGTGACGCAGAATCAAAACTTAGCTAATAGCAAAAAAATGAAGTTTAAGAAGTCAGCCAATAGAAAAAGAGAAGATATGATATTAGTATTTTTCTTTTTAGTAATACCTGTAGTGTTAATGATGCTGTTATCTTACTATCCAGCATTTAAACTTCTTCAATTAAGTTTAACAGATTGGAATGGGCTATCAAAAACTTATCACTATGTAGGTTTTAATAATTTTAAAGAAATATTCGGGCAACCAGAATTAATGAAGGTATTTACAAATAATGGTGCCTATGTCATTGTGATGTTGATCCAACAAGTTGTAGGTCTTTATTTTGCAATTGTTTTAAATAGTAAAATTAGAGCAAAGAATTTTTTTAAATCCTTTATATTCATGCCATATATATTAAATGGTGTTGCCATAGCTTTTATGTTTAGCTTTATGTATGACTTTCAAAATGGACCAGTTAACCTTATACTAAACAACTTGGGACTAGGTAAATATGCAATTCATTTTCTTTCAGAAAACTATAGTACTAATTTTTCCTTAGCCTTTATAGGTTTTTGGAAATATGTTGGATTAACCATGGTTTTATACCTAGCAGCCTTACAATCTATTTCAACAGAACTTTATGAAGCAAGTAAATTAGATGGGGCTAATTTTTTTCAAAATATTATCTATATAACTATTCCAAATATAAAACGTATGATCTCTATTAGTTTAATACTTGGTTTTAATGGAGCAATGCAAGCTTATTTTGAAGCCTTTGTAATAACAAAGGGTGGCCCAAATGGGGTAACAGATACCTTTATTACAAAGACCTTATATATTGCTTTTACTAACAACAAATTTGGAAAAGCTTCTGCAATGGGTGTGATTCTTGTGTTTATTATTGTAGTCATTGTATGTATTCAAAGAATATTTTTAAGAGAGGATGTGAGTTAAGTTTGGGTGAATCTAACGGCAGTAGTTTACAAGTAGAAAACAAGTTTATGAGAATTCTAAACTATATATTGTTAATAATATTACTTGTTATTATATTGGCACCTCTTTTAATTCTTTTAAATATTTCTATGAAATCAAACGAAGAGTATATGTACTCAGGATTATTTGCCTTGCCTAAAAATATTTTTAATTTTAGTAATTATTCCAATGCACTTAAACTAGGTAAATTCGGAGCAGCTTTTAAGAATACTGTGGTACTTATAGTATCCAGTACTACAATTTCAGTTTTGATGGGTTCCATGGTTGCTTATGCATTAAATAGATTTGACTTTAAGTTGAAAAAATTGCTTTTTGTTATGTTTTTAATTCCCACCTTTATCCCATCAATTACAACATCCATAGCAACCTTTACTGTAATAAAAAATTTGGGTTTATACAATTCAATATTTGCAGGAATGTTAATTTATATTGGCACTGATATTATGCAGATTTATGTTTTTCTTCAATTCATGGAAAAAATCCCAGTGTCTTTAGATGAAAGTGCACAAATTGATGGAGCATCACGACTTAGAGTATTTTTCTCCATTATTATTCCACAGTTAAAACCTGCTATAGCTACTACAGTGATTTTAAAGGTTTTAGGGATATATAATGACTTCTTTACCCCATATTTATATATGCCTAAATCCACCCTTAGAACAGTGGCAACTGCGTTAAATGCTTTTTCAGGGGATAGAACAGCGCAATGGCCTTTAATGTCAGCAGCTATAATTATTGTAGCGATACCAACCTTAATAATATATTTATTTTTACAAAAATATATTATGGGTGGCATTACGGATGGTGCTGTGAAATAAAAAATAATCGGAGGTAAGCATATGAGTAAAGTAAAAATTCTAGGTGGAAACCTGCCTAATATACCCTGGCAGAATAAACCTAAAGGAAATACAGATGTGATATGGAGACATGATAATAATCCTATAGTGGATTGGAACCCTACAAAAAAATGTGCTCGAATTTTTAATAGTGCTATAGTGACTTTCGGTAATGGTTTTATTGGAGTGTTTAGAGCAGATCATAAAATAGGGAAACCACAACTGCATGTAGGTAGAAGTAAAGATGGCCTTAATTGGGACATCGAAGATGAGGAAATTCATTGGGTAGATGAGGATGGTATAGAATATCAACCAGATTATTCTTATGATCCTCGAATTGTAAAGTTTGATGACACTTACTATATAGTTTGGTGTACAGACTTTGGTGGACCTACTCTTGGTTTTGGTAGGACAAAGGACTTTAAAGAATTTACTAGACTGGAGAATATATTTATTCCTTTTAATAGAAATGGAGTTTTATTCCCTAAAAAAATAAATGATAAATACATGCTTTTAAGTAGACCTAGTGACAGTGGACACACTCCTTTTGGGGATATATTCATAAGTGAAAGTCCGGATCTAGTGCATTGGGGAAAGCATAGAAGGGTTATGACTAGAGGCGGTTCAGGCTGGTGGCAAGGGACTAAAATTGGGGCAGGTGCAGTTCCTATTGAGACTACAGAAGGTTGGTTGTTATTTTACCATGGAGTAAATGGAACTTGTAATGGCTTTGTTTATAGTTTTGGTGCAGCAATTTTAGATATTAATAATCCTTCAAAAGTTCTTTATAGAACTAAAGAGTATATCTTAACTCCAGAAAAAAATTATGAAACCACAGGGTTTGTGCCTAATGTGGCATTTCCTTGTTCAACATTACAGGATGCGGATACTGGGAGAATAACTATTTATTATGGAGCGGCGGACACATATTTAGCCGTGGCCTATGCGGAAGTGGATGAACTTGTAAAATACATTAAAGAAAACTCGGAACTTGTTAGTGGAGATGCTGAAGAGTATAGATAATAATGAATTTATGAGGTGGGTGTAAAGTGAATTTTATTAAAAAAATTTCTCTGTTTACTTCAACAATGTTAATAACCAATTCTATTTCACTAGGGGGAAGTTTAATTGTCCATGCTGATATTAAGGTTAGTATGCCAACTTTCAATGCGTTGAAGCCGGACAGTTTTATTACTAAATCTGGAGATAAGCTTATGGATGATGATAAAGAATTAAGATTTGTAAGTTTAAATTATCCAGGTGGGGCTTCAGATGATGCCTTTGCCCAAGAGGATGCTGTAAAATCTATTATGGCAATGGGGGGAAAGGTCACTCGAAGTTATGTTATTTCTGTAAAGAGATATGATGGTTCTAATGCTTCAACAGCTATGGTAACTGCACCGAATACCTTTAATGAAGAAGCCTTTAAAAAACTTGATAATTTATTAGCACTTTGTGATAAATATGGTGTTAGAGTAATTGTTCCACTTGTTGACCAATGGTCTTGGGTAGGAGGAATTGAGAGTTATGCAAAGTTTGAAGGCTTAAATATAACTGGAGATGCTACGGTTAGCTCTGATGCCTGGAAATTCTATACTGATGCAAAAATTATAGCAGATTTTAAACAGACCATTAGTTATGTATTAAATAGAACTAACACAGTTACAGGCCGTCAATATAAAGATGAGCCTTCTGTGCTTGCTTGGGAAACAGGGAATGAATTAGGTGGGTATAATCAAGATAAATTTCCACAAGCATGGACAACTGATATAGCTGCTTATATACAAGGTTTAGATAGTAATCATCTAGTTATGGATGGTCGTTATAAGGTAAATGTAGATTCTGTTAATGACCCTAACGTGGATATAATTAGTAACCATTATTATCAGGGAAATTATGTAGAAAACATGAAAGCTGATAGGGCTATAACAAAAGGTAAAAAACCTTTAATCCTTGGAGAATTTGGTGCATTGACAACAGTAACTAAGATCGATGCATTATTTGATGAGGTAGTTAGTGATGGTACCAGTGGAGCTATGATTTGGAGTTTAAGACCACATAACTCCTTAGGTGGGTTCAATTGGCATGTGGAAGATCCAGGAAACTGGGCAGCTTATCATTGGCCAGGCTTTGCTTCAGGCGATTCGTATGATGAAACAAATATAATTAAATCAGTGTATAAACATGCCCATACTATAGATGGAGAAGTAGCGCCAACAGCAATACCAGCTCCAGACCCTTTAGATAAACCTTCACTATTTCCAATAACTTCTGTAGATGATTTTAGATGGACAGGTGTAGTTGGAGCTAGTTCCTATGAAATTTCAAGATCTAATGACGGTACAACAGGTTGGACTGTAGTTGGAGAAGGTTCAGACTGCGGAACTTCAGGGGTAAGATTCTTCCAAGATACAAGTGCTATTGATGGGCACACATATTTTTATAAAATAAGAGGTAAAAATGAATCAGGCTATTCAGGCTACTCAAATGTGGTAAAAGTTGATTCAGCTAAACACACAATGATAGATAGAATGTATGATCTTACAAATATCTATAGTTCTACTTCTAATGTAAAAGTTTCTACTTATTTAGAAGGTCCACAGGCTGAAAGTGTAGTGGATTCAGTTGGTACGACTAATTCAACACCAGGCTTTATAGTATATGCTGCACCAACACAAATAACCGCAATTAATGTTAATGCAACAGGTACTTCTACTAATTTAAATGCCACTTTCTCTGTATCAAATAATAATGGAGTTTATACTTCAGTTAAAGTTACTAAAACTACAGTTAGTGGAAAAGTGACTTATAGTGTTGCTACCAGTGATATTCCCTCTGGAACTAAGTATGTAAGAATAGATTTACCAAGTTCCTCAGTTAAGGTTTCAAGAGTAGAAATTAATTATACCAATACTACTGGTGAAGCGTTAGGTGGAACTCAAACTGTTTCTACTAATGGAGTAGTTTTTGATAATGATATATCAAGTTATTATAGTAAAACAGCAAATGTTGTAGAAGCTACAGCTTCAACCACCGCTAGCGTGGAAGGCTTAAAAGCTTTTGGGAATAATAATGGAAATAAAGGAAGTATAGTTTACAGAACTCCTGGAGATATGACATCCTTTAGAGTAGCAACTTACTTTGATCCTTCAAAGACTGCAACAGATTTTGTTATGTCAACTTCACCAGATGGAAATACTTATAAAACTCTAACTCCAACTATTACTAGCAAGGCTCATAGTAGTAGTGTTTGGGATAAGAAGTATTATACTAGTTTTACTTTACCAGCAGGTACTAGATACTTGAAAATAGACTATCCTACAGCAGTGGCTTCTGCTTGTGTTATTTCAAGAGTAGAGCTAAGCTATGGAAATAAACTAATTGAACTTGCAGAAAGTTCACCAAACAGTGTTCTTGAAGATGGAGAATATTATTATGGCTCAAACTCAATATTAAATAATGCATACGCTGCTGCTGGTGGAGATATACCAACATTAACTTTGGACACTGTAAATAAGAATAATGGTAATGGAGCATTAGCCTATAACTATAAGCCTAGTGCTAATTGGTGGGGTGGAGTTAAAAAGTCTTTAAACAATGCAGATTTTTCAGCCTCTAACTCAGTTCAATTATGGATTAAACCTGATGGATCTAAAAATAAGCTTATATTTAGATTTACTGATACAAGTGGAATTGCATATCATTATGATTATCAATTAACCTCAGGGGATACAAGTGGTAGAGTAATTATTGTTCCTTTTAGCCAATTTACTCAGGAAACTTGGTCAGTAACTGGAAGCGGAGCAAAGGCCTTAGATTTAAAGCATATGGATTTCTTCTACATAGGCTTTAGTGCAAGTGAAAATGAAAAAGGTCCAATTTACTTTGATGATATAAAGGTATTAGATCCAAATATTGTAGATAATTATGATGGATATGGAGGATATGATATCTTACCACAAACTAAGTATGTAAGAAATACAGGTGGTGGAAGTGTAGCCTTATCTTTAGACACTACTAACAAGTACGATGGAAATTATGGTTTAAAGGTTAAATATGACACTGGTTCTAACGGATACTGTGGAGTTACTTTAACCCCAGACAAGCTTAATTTGACAGGAAGCGATGGATTACAGCTTTGGATTAAGCCGGATGGATCAAGGAATAAATTAGCTATACAGTATACAACAGCTGACGGAAGTTTTTGGGAAACTAACTACGTTATGCAGGGAACAGATGCTAGAATGGTTTATATTCCCTTCAGTAGCTTTAAATATCCAAGCTGGTACTCAAGTGATACAACGAAGGCACCAGATTCAACTAAAGATATAACATCTTTCTCAATGTATATGGGGGACAATGGAGCAACTACTATTAATAAAAGTGGAACAATATATATTGATGCTGTGAAGGGATACAAAAATTCGGATTTAACCAGTGGTTCTGTTAGCATAACCAGTGTATTAAGTTCTGAGGTTACTTCAATGCCGTGCACAATTACAGGAACAGCTACAAATGCAAAATATGTAAACTTATTAGTAGGCAAGCAAGTTTTAAGTGCTCCTGTTAAAACTGATGGTACTTGGACCTATGACATTAAATATCTTCAAAATGGTTCAAATACTATTAAAGCTTCTGTTCAATCAAGTGATGGAGTAGATTTAGTTACTCCAGCTTCAATAACCGTTAACATAAATGTGGCAGATAACACCTATAAGGATGGGGATCCAGTAGATGCGTTACCAGTAGAGGTTATACCAGATACTACGCCGCCGGATACTGCTATAAATTATGTAGTGAATCCAGGGTTTGAAGTTGGTAGCACAGGGTCTGATTTATGGACTATACCAAATTGGGATAAATCAGATTGGATGGTAAAAGCACAAGCTAGTGGTGCTAGAACTGGTAAATATGACATGGTGGCATATAATGGTGATGCGTATAAAGTAAATGCAACACAGACTGTTACTAATTTACCAGAAGGCATATACGAACTTACTGCATGGACAAAGTCTACTGGAGGTCAAAATTCTGCAAGTATGATGGCCATAGGAGATGCGGCTGCAATACTTAGAGCAGATATACCTACTGGAACAGATAGTTATACACAGATTAAAATATCAAATATCAGAATTACCAAAGGGAGTTGTACAATTAAATTTGATACAGATGCCAAGGGTGGTAATTGGTTTGCGGTAGATGATGTTAAGCTTACTAAAGTAAGTGATATCAACTATATATCAAATCCAAGTTTTGAAGACAACACAGATGGAACTACAGCAAATTACTTTGATATATCAGGATGGACAAAATCAGGACCTGATGCAGGTGACGGAAAGATCGAAAATGCAAAAAATCACACTGGTAAATATCAATTAGCCGCTTGGGATAATAAAGCTTATCAATTGAGTATTTATCAGAATATAGTAGCACTAACCCCAGGAATTTATGAACTAAGAGCATGGACTAGATCTACAGGTGGACAAAATTCTTGCGACCTTTATGCTGAAGGCTATGGTGGCGATAAATTAACTGCAGATATCGATGCGGGAGATACCTATACTCAATTAGTTATACCTAATATTAAGGTTACTAATGGACAGTGCATCGTAGGTATTGAAACAAGCGGAAATGCAAATAACTGGTTTACAGCCGATGATGTAGAATTGGTTAAAACTGGTGAGTTAGCAATTTCAGCAGTAGATAAAGCAGCATTAACTACTGCAATTGATAATGCAACCGCATTATTAGAAAGTAAAACAATAGGATCAGCAGTAGGAAACGTTTCTCTATTAGCTAAAACTATTTTCCAAAGTGCAATAACTGCAGCGAATGTAGTAAAGACAGATGTAGCAGCGACTCAAACAGCGGTAGATGGGCAGGTGTTAGCACTAGCTACAGCAACTAATAACTTTAACGATGCTGTAATTAATGTAGATCCAACCGTAACAGTAGCTACTACCTTAGTAGTAAAAGCAGAAGCAAGTAAATTACAGTCAGATAAAGAAATTGCATTAGCATCCGTAAATGCACTACCAGTAAGTGCTGAAAAGACAGCCTTATTAGCTAGAGTAAATGCAATAGTAATAGTAATAAAAACAGTATTAACAACAGCAATTAATGAGGCAACAACATTAATAGAAAGTAAAACAGTAGGAACAGCAAAAGGAAATGTTCCTAAAACTGCAAAGCTTGAATTCCAAAGTGCAATAGCTACAGCTACTGCAGTAAAAACAGATGTAGCAGCAACTCAAGCAGCAGTAGATGCCCAGGTGTTAGCACTTGCTACAGCAACTAATAACTTTAACAATGCTGTCATTAAAGTAGATCCAGCCGTAACAGCAGGTACTACCTTAGTAGTACTAGATACCGGGAATGTAACTGGCTGTGTAAATTATATAAAAAATGCAACAAGTGCTTCAAAAATAGTAGTAAACATAACAGAAAAACATATTGCTAAAGCTATATTTGATGCATTTAAAGGAACTGATAAAACTATAACCTTTAAAGAGGAGGGCATAGAGTGGGTATTTTACGGTAAGGATATTACTAATGAAACCAAAGCTCTTGACTTAACAATTGATGTAGCAAAGCTTACTGAAACAACTTCTGCTAATAAAGCGGCATTAATTGAGAAGTTTAAAAATGCTGATGTGAGTATCATATCTTTTGCAGATAATGGATTATTACCAGGCAGAGCAACTGTTAAGGTTAAATTAAGCAGTGATTGGTTGGTTGGAAAAGATAAAAATAATATCCATATCTATTATTATAACAAAACAACTAAATTAGCAGAACTTGTTGCTAAAGGAATAAAAGTAGATGTAGAAGGATATGTACAATTTAGCATAACTCACAATAGTGATTATGTTGTTTCAGACAAAGATTTAGTACAGGCTGGCATACTACCTAAAACAGGATCAGGTATAGATATGGTTGTACTTCTAGGGATAGGTGTACTAATACTTCTATTTGGTGTAGTAACACTAGGTTTCAGGAAAAAGCAGAGTTAGATTAACTTATATAGGAGCTTAGGAATTTATATTCTTAAGCTCCTATATAAAAATTTAATTGTTCGTAGGAACAAGAAAGCTAAAAAACTCTACAGGATTTTACATAAATAACAGGGTTAGAGGAGAGCAAAATGAAAAATGTTAAAATTATACAAACAGCTAAAAATACTGAGGATAGACTTAGGTCGAAAAGATCATTTTTAAAAGATACGAAAAATCAAGGTGTAACCTTAAAAGTCAATAAAGAAAAAACTTTTCAAAAAATAATTGGGTTTGGAGGCGCTTTCACAGAGGCAGCAGCCTACACTTTATATAGAATGGGACCTAAAAAAATAGAAGAAGTTATGGAGAGATATTTTAATGAAGAATCAGGTTTAGGCTACTCTATTGGGAGAGTTGCTATTCATAGCTGTGATTTTGCGCTAGGTAACTATACTTATGTGGAAGCAATGGATAAAGAACTAAAAACTTTCAATATAGCTCATGAAAAAAAGTGGGTACTCCCATTTCTTGATGCAGCAAAGGAAGAAAGAGGAAAAGAAATATTGCTACTTGCCTCACCTTGGAGTCCACCTCACTGGATGAAAACAAATAAAGAGATGAATAATGGTGGAAAACTACTTCCGGAATATATGGAAACCTGGGCAAGATATTATGCTAAATATATTAAAGCTATGAGAGCAGAAGGTCAAAATATATGGGCAATAACTGTTCAAAATGAACCGGCTTCAGTTCAAACTTGGGATTCCTGCATTTATACTGCTGAAGATGAGGGGAATTTTGTTAGAGATTATCTAGGACCAATTCTTCAACAGGAACAGCTATCAGATATTAAAATTTATATCTTAGATCATAATCGAGATATATTGGTGGAAAGAACTTCACAAGTATTGGCAGATCCTAAAACTGCTAAATATGTTTATGGAGTAGCTAATCATTGGTATATGACAGAAGAGTTTGGAGAACTTTCAAGGTTCCACGAAAATTATCCGGATAAGCACATTTTATTTAGTGAGGGTTGCCAAGAAGGTGGAGTTCACCTTTGCTCTTGGTTAACTGGTGAAAGATATGGCAGAAATATGATTGGTGATTTTAATAATTGGCAAGAAGGCTGGATAGACTGGAATCTCATATTAGATGAAACCGGTGGCCCAAATCATGTAGGAAACTTTTGTGATGCACCAATTATTGCTGATACTAAAACACAAGAGCTTCATTATAATAGTTCTTATTACTACATCGGACATTTCAGCAAGTATGTTAAGCCAGGGGCATTAAGAATTGAGATAAAGTCAAGCTTAGAAACAAAACTTCAACAGGTTGGATTTTTAAATCCAGATGGATCTGTGGTTCTAGTAGTTATGAATGAAACAGATATGGACCATAGCCTGAATGTAGCTCTAGATAATAAATTTTTATCCTATACCATGCTTGAACATTCAATAATAACTTTAATAATTAGCGAGGAGAAAAAATAAAATGATACCAGAAATTAAATATTCTCAAAAACCAGTAATAGAACCAAAGGAAGGCTGCTCTTGGGCAGATACAATGGTTCTAAATCCAGCTATAGTAAAGGATCCAAATTCAGCTACAATTCATATGTTATTTAGGGCTACAGGGCCTTGGTCACTAAAAAACCTTAAGGGTTTATCCGATCCCTATCCAATATTCTTAGGTTATGCTTCAAGTGAGGATCAAGGTCAAACTTGGGATATAGATTTTAGTACACCGGCATTAGCACCAGCTCTTGAGTACGAAATTAAAAAACTATATATTACTGATCATGAGGGAAACAAAGTAGTTAATCATGCTAATGGTTGTATCGAAGATCCAAGAATCTTTGAGGTTGAAGGACAGTTATATGTTTCTGCGGCCTGCCGTATGTTTCCACCTGGACCATACTGGCTAGGGGATAAGAGAAGAGATAATCTACCAGAGTGGGCAGAAAGTGATAATAATCCCTTTGGAAGCGCTGCTTCTAAAAATGATACTACTACTGTGTTATTCAAGTTAGACCTAGATAAGTTAAAAGAAAGGGATTATGATAATACCTTTAAATATGTGTGTGTGCTTACTGACGGAAACGTTACAGATAATAGAGATGTGTTCTTTTTTCCTAATAAAATGCTGATAAAAGATAAAATGCAGTATGTAATGCTTCATAGACCTGATGAGCCAGATGCTTTTGAAGCCGGAAAAGGTGTGCACAAGCCATCTATATTTCTAGCGGCAGCGGAAGCTATAAAAGATTTTGTTACTGAAAAAGCTGAGCACAAGTTGCTTGCAGTAGGGATATTTGATTGGGAAGAAGAAAGAATTGGAGCAAGTTGGCCTCCTATTAGTTTAGGTAACGGTGAGTGGTTAGTTTCCTACCATGGTAAGCAGATTCCTACCTATGGATATACTCAATCCTTTATGATTTTAAAAGAACAAGAAAATGATTTTCCTGAAATCATAAATAGATGTCCTACTAGATTAATGTATGCTAAACAAGACTGGGAACTTCCAGACAAGTTTTTGTGTCCTTGTATTTTTACAACTGGTGGAATTAAAGTAGATAATGCATTAATAATGAGTTATGGAGCGGCAGATCAAAAGGTAGGAGTGGCCTGGGCTAATTTTGATGAGGTGGTAAGTTATATTAAATTATTTGACAAACATGGGAATATAATATAATAATTAAAATGTAATCATTGAGGTATTAAGTTGAGAGGAGAAAAATTATGAATGTGCTAGTGATTTGTGATGATAGATGGCATCCGGGAGAAGTTGTTAGAGCTGGTGTTGATCCGTTACAGAATAAGGGATTTGAGTTTGATTTTATTTTTGATGCCAGTGAATTTACAGAAGATAAAATTAAGAACTATCCAGTTATTATTTTTAGCAAATCAAATAACATATCTTCTACGAATACAGATACTTGGGTAACTAGTGAGGTAGAAAATGAATTCACAAAGTATGTTAAAAATGGTGGAGGCCTTTTGGTAATTCATTCAGGAACTGCAGGTTATAAAGAAAACATAATGTTTTCCAAGCTTTTAGGAGGAGTTTTTGAACATCATCCTGAACAATGTAATGTTATTGTAGAGACAATTAAAAATAATCCTATAATATATGAAAATATTGAGTTCACAATCTTTGATGAACATTATTTTATGAATATGAAAGAGGATATCGCAAATGTTTTTATGACTACCACATCAAAGAATGGCAAGCAGCCCGGGGGATGGATAAGAACAGAGGGTGAAGGTAGAATATGCGTTATTACTCCAGGCCATAATCTTGAAGTCTGGCTAAATAAAGACTTTCAAAATATATTAAGAAGTTCCTTAAATTGGTGTGCGAAAGAAAGGTGAGAGTATTATGGGTCAAAATGTGTTTATTTCAGGTGCTGACAGAGGCCTGGGATTTGCTTTAACTAAAATAATGGTGGAAAATAATTGGAATGTTTTTGCCGGAGCTTACATGCCACAGTGGACTGAGTTAAAAGAATTAGCCGAAATACATCCTATAAACCTTAAAATTATTCCTTTAGATGTATCAGCAGATGCTTCGGTAAAAAAAGCTGCAGAATTGGTTTCTAAAAGCACAGACATTATTGATATGATTATCAATAATGCTGGTATTTCAGGATATGATAAAGATATCAAGATTAAAGGAAGTCAAGATTTCAATGAAATACAAAAAATTTACAACACAAATTCTATTGGTCCAATACGTGTAATTGAAGCTTTCTTGCCATTAATAGATAAAAGTAAAGTTAAAAGGCTTTGCTTTGTTTCATCTGAGGCAGGAAGTATAAATGCAGCTCAACGAGATGCCTGGTATGGATATTGCATGTCTAAAGCTGCCCTTAATATGGGAGTTAAAATACTATTTAATCGTCTAAGACCGGAAGGGTATACCTTTCGACTTTACCACCCTGGATGGATACAAACATACATGTCGGGTAAAAAAAATACAGAAGCTGATTTTGACCCTGATAGAGCAGCCTTAAATGCAATTGCGTATTTTATGAGTAAAAGATGTAACAAGGAATTAGAAAATGAAGAGGATAGATTAGTAATGCGCGATTGGAAAGGAAGTGAATGGCCATGGTAATAAACAAAGTTGCAGTTGTTACAGGCGCAGATCGAGGTTTGGGATATGCATTGTGTGAAGAACTCTTATTGGAAGGATGGCAGGTATTTGCAGGGCAGTTTATACCTGAGTGGACAGAATTAAAAGATCTTGCTTATAACAATCCGGAGTTATTAAAAATAATTTCTCTTAACGTAGCTTCATTAGACTCAATTAACACTGCAGTAAGAACAATTGGAGAAATAACAGATCATGTAGATATGCTTATAAACAATGCAGGGATAAATGTTAGCGATGGGGATATCCGTAACGGAATGGATTTTACCAAAACACAGGATATTTTCAATGTAAATACACTTGGGCCAATACGTATGGTACAAGCTTTCCTTCCTATTATGGGAAGCGGTATGAAGCGACTATGTTTTGTTTCGTCAGAAGCAGGGAGCATAAGTCTTTGTAATAGAAATTCAAATTTCGGATATTGTATGTCAAAAACGGCATTAAATATGGCAATTAAAATAATGTTTAATGATTTATATAAAGATGTGTTTACTTTTAGAATATATCACCCAGGATGGCTTCGTTCTTATATGAGTGGACAAAAAAGTACAACGGGAGTAATTGAGCCGGAAGAATCAGCTAAAGCTGCAGTTCCTTTTTTCATTAAAAACAATTCTAGTGAGGATACACTAGTGATGGTAGATAATAAGGGCGAAGAATGGCCATTCTAATTATTATTTTAATTTAAGTAGATATTACAAGTGCAATCATGTTTCTATCAGAAGCCTTAATTAGCTACTTTACAATTCTGTATGGAACGGCTTATGCTTTGGTAGTAATATTAGAAAAGTATTATGCAATTCCAAGTCCAACATTAATTAGACCACGTATGGTAGCTGGGTCATCGCTTTCTAGAATAACTTTCGGTTCAAAACCACATTGTCTGCAATATTCTGTTGTTTTCAAAGGTTCTCTAGTAGAATCAATAATTAGGTCAGCAAAATCAGATAACAAGGAATGCTGAGTAATTTCAAAATGAATGTCAGGATATCGTCTTTTGAATCCTAGTAAAATGTATAAGTAAACAAGGTTATACTAGAAATTAAGAGATTACTAGAAAGGAGATTACTATGTCAATGGTGGAAACAAAATGGAATACATTAAAGTGCTCCAAGGAGAAACGAAAGGATAAAGTAAAGTATATTACCTCCTCAAAAGTGATACCAGTAAATGCAATGGTTGAATTTTTAGAGAAAATCATAAGGTCTAAGGACATTGTAGTTTTAGAAGGCGATAACCAAAAACAAGCATCCTACTTATCAAAGTGCTTAGCAAGTGTGAATCCAGTTAAAATTAATGGGCTTCATATGGTTATCCCCAGTGTTTCAAGGGCAGAGCATCTTGATTTATTTGAGGAAGGGATCGCATCCATATTAGATTTTTCCTTTGCAGGAAGTCAAAGTCTTCGTATTGCACAAATGATACAGGCTGGGGTATTACAAATTGGTGCCATTCACACCTATTTGGAATTGTATGCAAGGTTGTTTATAGATTTAATTCCTAATATATGCTTAATAGCAGCAGATAAAGCGGACAACGAGGGTAATTTATTTACTGGTAATAATACAGAGGAAACTCCTACCTTAGTAGAAGCTACCGCTTTTAAAGATGGAATCGTTATTGCGCAGGTAAATGAACTTGTGGATAAGGTAGATCGAGTTGATATTCCAGGAGATTGGGTTGACTATGTGGTAGTTACTAAGGAACCATATTTTATTAAAGCTTTATTTACCAAGGATCCGAGAAATATTACAGAGCTTCAAATATTAATGGGAATGATGTGTATTAAAGGTATTTATGCAAAGCACCAGGTGAAAACCTTGAATCATGGAATTGGATTTAATACAGCAGCAATTGAATTACTATTGCCTACCTATGGAGAAAGTCTCGGCCTTAAAGGAAAAATTTGTACCAATTGGGCTTTGAATCCTAATCCCACTTTGATACCTGCAATTGAATCAGGTTGGGTAAAGAGTATTTGCTCTTTTGGGGGAGAACTAGGCATGGAGAAATATATTAAGGCCAGATCAGATATATTTGCCACAGGGAGGGACGGTTCTCTTCGTTCAAATAGAACCTTAGCACAATTAGCAGGCTTATATGGAGTAGATATGTTTATTGGTTCTACTTTACAGATGGACCATTACGGAAACTCTTCTACAGTAACATCAGGAAGGTTATCAGGCTTCGGAGGGGCACCGAATATGGGACATAATCCGGGAGGGAGAAGACATTCTAGTAGTGCTTGGCAGAGCCTTATTACCTCAGCGGATCCACTTGCCAAAGGTAGAAAAATTGTAGTACAAGTTGTTGAAACTTTTAAAAAAGGAGGAATTCCAATTTTTGTGGAACAATTAGATGCAGTAGATATAGCAAAAAAAGCAGGGTTGCCAGTAGTACCGGTAATGGTATATGGAGATGATGTGTCCCATGTAGTTACAGAACAAGGAATCGCGTACATCTATAAAGCAAAAAATTTGGAGGAAAGAAAAAATGCCCTAAAAGCTATTGCAGGTGAAACTCCATTTGGACTAAGTAGTAATAAAAAAATAACTGATAAACTTAGAGCGAAAGGGGTGGTTGCTTATCCAACTGATATTGGGATTAAGGAAACGGATGCTACAAGAGAACTTCTTGCAGCTAAGAATATGGAGGAGTTGGTAGAGTGGTCAGGAGGTCTGTATGAACCACCAGCAGAATTTAAAAGAGGTAAATGATATATTAATTGGAGGGAACATAATGAAAAATTTAGAAAAAGTAAAAAAATATGGTGTTCTAAACAAATATGTTAAAAAGGGTGAAATTTTATTTGTAGGTTCTTCCTTAATGGAGGACTTCCCAATTAATGAATTCCAGCAAACTCTAGCTAAAAATTATATTATATATAATCGTGGAATTGGTGGTTATATAATTGAAGATTTAATAGAGTCTATGGAAGAATGTGTTTTTGAATTAGAGCCATCAAAGATATTTATTAATATAGGAACAAATGATATAAGCTCACCAGAATATAAAAAAGAAAAGCTAATTTCAAGTTATGACAATGTCTTAACACAGATTAATGACAGATTGCCCAATTGTAAGGTTTATGTTATGGCTTATTATCCAATCAATGCAAAAGCAAATTTCTTTGGAGTAGACCAAGCTTCCAGAGAAGAAATGTTTAAGACAAGAACGAATTTTGCTATCATAGATGCAAACATAGGAGTAGAGGAACTAGCCAAGAAACATAATTATGAATTTATTAATGTAAATGAAGGGTTAATGGATGAGTGTGGAAATTTGAAGGAAGAATATTCAATTGAAGGCATGCATATGTGGGCAAATGGATACTCAGTTGTTCTTGAAAACATAAAAAAGTATCTATAAGGCACTGCAGCAAATTATAACTTCTCAAATCTGCTACAGTACTTATTCTTTATATAATTATATAATAAATTAGAAATTACATCCTAATTTAACTAGGTTTTCTTTACTTATCCTAAGGGATTCAAATGGGTCCCTTAGGCAGATATCTTGTTCTACAGGACACCAGTCAATGCCAATATTATTGCAGGCTGCTATTATATCCTTCCAATTTAGATTTCCCTCACCAATTTCAGCCATTTCCATTTGATTTTCTTTTCCAAGGGTCATGTCTTTAAAGTGTACTATATTCATACGTCCCTTCATTTTATTTATTAAGTCCACAGGGTTTGCTCCACCAGCCTGAACCCAGTAGGTATCTATTTCAAAATTAAAGGCTTTTGAGTCTGACTCTTCAAATAGTATGTCCATACCTGTCATACCATCAAATTTTCTGAATTCAAAGTTATGATTATGATAAATTAATTGTAAATCATTATCTAATAGAATTTTTCCGTATTTTGAGGCCTCTTTAGCAAAGTTTGTATAGGAGGCCCTATCTATTCTATACTCCTCAGGCATAGAACCTATACCAACGTATTTACAGTCCCACAATTTATGTTGTTTTATAACCTCAGCTATATCAGTTTTTAACCTATCAAAGCCTATATGAGTAACACAGATTTTTAAATCTTCTTTATCAGCGGTTTCTTTGATAAAGCCTGAATCAATAGGTCCGATTCCAGATACTTGAATAGCGTTGTATCCCATTTTTTTTACCTTGTTAAAAGTAACAGCAAGATCCTCTGGTGTTTTTAGAAAATCTCTTAAGGTATAGAGTTGAGCTGCAATAGTTATTTTTTTCATAACGTATTCCTCCAAATTACTTATAAGTATCTTTTAAATCAAAAGTTTTATTATCTACATTTTCTTTTTTATAACAAGAAGTGTTGATTTTTTCTTGAAGTTTTTCATAGAATAAGTCTTCATTCATAGGTAATTCAACCCAATTATCAGTCCAAGCCGATAAGAGCATAGCGTTTGAAAGGGTAAGCCCCTTTATGCCTTCTTCTCCTGGAGCTAGAAGTTTGCTACCATTAAGTATAGCAGCTACCCAATTTCTCATAATTCCTATGTGTTGAAGATTTTCTTCTTTTATTGGAACTTCACATTTCCAACATTCTGGTTTTGCAAAAGGACTATCACTTTCCATAACCAATTTCTCGTTGAAAACACGATTTCTCCAAAATATAAGTTTATCATTTTCTATTACAATTTTGCCATTATCCCCTGTAACTTCAAAACGATTTGTTCCTGGTGCTTCTCCTGTAGTGGTTACAAATACTCCAGTAGCTCCATTTTCATATTCTACATAAGCAGTTACATCGTCTTCAACTTCAATTTTATGGTATTTACCAAAACCACAAAAGGCTCTTACTCGAATTGGCATACCACATATCCATTGCCAAAGATCTAATTGATGAGGATCTTGATTAAGGAGTACACCGCCACCTTCACCAGCCCAAGTTGCACGCCATCCACCTGAATTATAATAATGTTGACTACGGTACCAATTGGTAATTATCCAATTAGTTCTTCGTATTTCTCCTAGTTCTCCATTTTGAATTAAATCCCTTAGCTTTTCGTAGAGAGGATTTGTGCGCTGATTGTACATAATTCCAAAAACTCTGTCACCTTTTGAAGCAGCTTCGTTCATTTCTCTTACTTGCTTTGTATAAACCCCAGCAGGCTTTTCAGTAAGCACATGAAGGTTGTTTTCAAAACCTTGTATTGCTAAAGGGGAATGATCGTAATGGGGAGTGGCTATAATTATTGCATCTATTGTTTTTGAGAAAAACAAGGAGGCTGAGTCTTCAAACAAAAGTACCTGATCTCCAAAAGTCTCTTTAGCCCACTTTAATCTTTCTGGGTTAATATCACAAACTGCTATCAATTCAGCGCCTGGAACTTTCCCTTCCATTAAATTTTTTGCATGGGAACTTCCCATATTTCCAATACCTATTATTCCAATCCGAACTTTTTTCATTAAATTACTCCTCCTTTATTTATCTCAGATAGAATACCTTTTAAAGCCTTGGAAGCAATATTAAATAAAACAGGACCACTTTCTGCAACCTGTTTATGATTATTATCCTGTTCAAGATTTAGTAACCCGTCAAAAAGTCCAAGATGTGGCTCCAAGGATAAAAAACCATTATAATTATTATTAAGAAAATGAGTTAAGATTTCTTTTACCTTTCCATCACCTTCACCAGCAGGCACAACATGGTGATCATTGTAGACAGCATCTTTTATATGTACATATAAAACGTAATCTTTAAGTAGCGTATAGGCTTCAGGATAGGTTTTAACATCACATTGCACAAAGTTAGCTGGATCAAAAACAGCTTTTACATATTCACAATTTACTGTTTGTAGAATGTCTAGACATCTTTCGGGCGAATCACCATAAATATCTTTTTCATTTTCATGTAATAAAACTATTTCATAATCTTTTGCAGCTTTAACAAATTCATGCCATCTATACATAACCTCATCTCTATATTTTTCTGGAGCCTCATTAGGTGGCATAAAGAAGCTAAACATTCTTATATATTTGCTCTCTAAAATTTTTGCAATATTTAAAGTATGTTTGAAAAGTTCAAGATGAGGTGCAAAAGGCTCTGTTATAAATATTTTTCCAATGGGAGAACCTATTGAAGAAATTTTAAAACCTCTCTTCTCTAAACTTTTTTTTATGGATTTAACTTCTTCTAAAGAATAGTCTACAATGCATTTACCGTTAACACCTCTCATTTCAATGTAATGAATAGCATGTTCTTCTAAAACATCCATCTGTATTTCTAAGTCCATATCAATTTCATCAGCAAAGGCTGATAATACAAAGTTGCTCATAGTTTACCTCCAAATAAGTTAGTAATATATTAATTATAGTTTAATAATTACCTATTATCTTTGTGATTCTTGCTTGAAACATTGCAAATATTGCTTTAAGATATGGATAGGGGGTGGAAATATGAAGGATAATTATTTTGACTATAAGACAAATAATTTTTTACTGGTGCATAATTACACAGAATCTCCCATAAATGTTGATACTCATATTCATAATTGCTATGAATTATATTATTATATTTCTGGAGACCTTACTTATCATATTGAAGGACAATCTTATAAGTTAAATAAAAATGATTTGATTATTACTAATACCCGTGAATTACATAGAATAGTTTTTGATTCTAAGGAAGGCTATGAGCGAGAGTTTATACAATTTAAGCCCGAATTTATATCTTCTTTTCAAACTGAAGAATACAATATGCTTAGTTTTGTTCAAAAAAGAAAGTTGGGTTATTTTAATAAAATTAATGCAGATGATGTGCTTTCAAATGGAATTGATAGACTTTGGCAGCAAATATCAAAATATGCAAATGAAAAGTCCCCTGAGTGCAATGTTATGATAAAAGCTATCTTTGTACAAATGCTTATTGAAATAAATAAAATCTTTTCTAAAAATAAAAATGCTCTTATGGCTTCCTTTGAATATGATGAAAAGATTATAGCTATATTAAACTATATAAATAAAAATCTTGAAAAGAAAATCACCTTGGATTTGTTACAAGCCCAGTTTCATATCAGTAAATATTATTTATGCCATTTATTTAAGGTAAATACCGGATTTACGGTAATAGAGTATATAATTTATAAGAGAATTATGAGAGCGGAGGAGCTTTTGCTTTCAGGAATGCCTATAATAGATATTTCAGAACAGGTTGGATTTGGAGATTACACTAATTTTTATAAGGCGTTTAAAAAAGTGCTAGGTGTTTCTCCTAAAAAATATATAAACTGCAGTACGTAACCCCAAAAATCTTATCCGTTAAGTAGTATAAATTTACTAATTGTACACATTACATAATATAACAAATATGATATAATGTGGTAAATATAAAGCTTTCACCAAGCGGGTAGTGGTTATGAGGGGGAAATAGAAATGGAGCATGAAAACAGATTAAAAAAGAGTTGTGAAACAGGGCGATTAAAGTGTATTGATGCTTTTAGAGGAATGGCTATTGCAATAATGTTGTTATGTGCTAATCCAGGGAATACTGATAGAATATACCCACAATTAAGGCACGCAAAATGGAATGGATATACATTTGCGGATTTAAGCTTTCCATTCATAATAATAATAATGGGAATGGTTATACCTTATGCTTTAAATCGAAGGGTAGAAAAAGGTATTTCTTCATGGAATATATTTGCGCATATTCTTATTAGAAGTGTAGGACTTTTCGGTGTGGGATTATTTTTAAATGGGTTTCCGATTTATGATTTTTCTGTTATAAGAGTACCCGGTGTACTTCAGCGAATTGCTATTACCTATCTGATAACAAGTTGTGTGACCTTAGTATTAATATATGCAGTTAAAAATAAGGTTATTCAAGTAGTGATACAACTTGGATTGTCACTTACTATTATTTTAGGATATTCTTTAATAATGAGTTATGTTTCTATTCCTGGGGTTGGTAGGGGAGTTTTAGAACTTGAGGGAAATTTAGTACAGAATATAGATTTATATTGGCTAAAAGGCCACTTATATACACCAAACTGGGACCCCGAAGGTATTTTTAGCACCGTACCTGCAATTGCCACGGCCTTATTGGGTGCCATAGCAGGACAGATATTTATATATTCTACTGATAAAAAAATATATAAATTTGTGTGTGTGTCTACTTTGGGGATGATAATAGTAGGAATTGCAATGTTTGCTAAGGTATGGGTTCCTTTCAATAAAAATTTATGGTCAGGTTCCTTTGTTTTACTTACAGCTGGAATAGCATTTTACTTGGTGGCAGTACTATATTATATTATGGAAATAGTAAAATTTAATTACATATTCAAGCCATTGGTAGTCCTTGGAACTAACACAATAGTTGTTTATCTGGTTTCAGAAATTCTTCGTAAGACACTCTGGGTTATCCCTGTTCTAGACCCTCTTACAAAAAAAACTGCCACCTTAAATGTTTGGTTTACTAACCAATATATAACGCCTTGGGCGGGTAACACATTGGATTCATTTTACTTCTCGATAATTTATGTAATGCTATGGATTTGTATTATGAGTAGTTTTTATAATAAAAGATTTATTAGACGGCTTTAGAGTTTAAGGATTATTGGAAATTATTTTTCAATAATCCTTATCTTAATATAGAAGTTAAAGTTTCATCATCATCAATAAATTTTTTAGCAATTATCCTGTTTTCTTCAAGATGAATATAAGTATACCTACTAGGTTTTATTGAAGGTGCCATATCAATTGCTCTCTTAAAATCTTCTTTTCTCATTTTTAAAGTTTTAACATAATTAAAAAAACCGGTTTCGTTTAATACCCTTGATATCCTTTCAAATCTATGGTTTTGTACCTTAGACATTATATAGGTTGAAATGCCAACCTGTATGCCATGAAGTTGTGGGATCTCAAGAAACTTATCTAAAGCATGAGAAATAAGATGTTCAGAGCCTGAAGCTGGGGAACTGTCTCCTGCTATTTCCATAGAGATGCCGTTTAAAGTTAACGAATCCACTAGTTCCTTTAAAAACAAGTCATCTTTTATAGTCTTAAATTCAGTTCGTACAAAACTATTTACTGCCTTTTTGGAAATCATAGTTGCAAAGTCATCAATAATTACCCTTCCTTGTTCTTCTTCGAATTTCCAATCCTGCAAAGCAGTTATGTTTGATACTAAATCTCCAATTCCGGAGAATATAAATTTCTCCGGAGCTCCTTTAATTACATCAATATCAATGATGATGCCATATGGGGTTTTAGCTGGAAGTGACATCCGTTTCCCCTTAACTAAAAGGGAGGCGCCAGGACTAGAAAAACCGTCATTAGAAGTTGAAGTTGGAATGCTAAGAAAAGGAAGTTTTTTTAAGAAACTCATATATTTTACCGCATCTATAGCCTTTCCACCACCAACTCCAATTAAAGCCTCCACATCGTTTGATATTTCAAAGGCCTTAATACTAATTTCCTCAAAGTTTATGTCTGAGATAGTCTCAATCTTTGAGATCTGGATATTGGCCTCCTTTAAGGAGTTCCTTATAGAGGCTCCAAATAAATCCTCTATACCCTCACCAAAATATATTGAAACCTTTTGAAACATTGCCTTTTTAATTAGGTTTCCAACATTATTAATATTTCCTTTACCTACTTCTAGAATTGAAGGAATGGCTATTCTATGGGTCGAAGCCTTCATATTTTTTACTCCTTATATGTATTTTTGTAATTTATCCCAGATTTCAGAAAAGTTTTTAAATTCTATAAATTCTTTTTTTTCTTCTTTTAAAAGTTCCACTAACTCTCCTTTTGCAAATACCAGGTCACATACTAATGCTGGCTTGAGATCTGGTCCACTATCACCAGCGTAAAATATCTTTTTATAATTATTTTTTAGCTTTTCAACTACAATTAATTTATCGATACCATAACGATCAGAATAAAACTCACTGTTTTCATCTAAATCAAAGTAAATTCCATTATCCTTAAAAATACCCTTATTAGAGTAAACCTCTACTCCTTGTATATTATGCTTCACGAATATCTTATCTATGTAATAACTTGTTCCTGCACTTATTACAATAAAATCGCCACCAGCAGTTTTCACTTGTTGGATGAAATCTTTAGTGAAGGGATCTAAGGGAATATTTAAAATATCCTCAAGTATCTCATCTTCACTTCTTTTTACATTATTAAAAACATAGCTTAAATACTCTCTGTCTTTTATTTCTCCATTTTTCCAGGACTTAAAATGGGGCAAAAATTCTTCTTTTAAATAGGCTTCAGACAATATTTTATAAAAATCTTTTTCCGTAAGGGTTCCATCAAAATCAGATATAAATGCAAAATCTTTCATTATATTAATCTCCTCGTAGGTTTATTATAAATTTAGCTTGCACAGCTTTAAGAAAAGTATAACAAAGAAAAATGGATATGTAATCTTTTATCAAAGATATGTAATAAAAATATATGTTATATAAAAAAATTTAAACTTAGAGATTATGGATGTGGTATCATTAAATAATATCTAGTGGCCCTTGGACTTATTCATCTAAATCACAATAGAAGGATGTGGAAATTTATGAAGTTTAAAAGGAATTATAGCAGAAGAATTTATAAATATATTTTAAATATGAAATTAAGAACGAGGATGATAGTACTATATTCTATTTTAACCTTACTGATAATTTCAATCATGAGTATTGGTTTCTATTTTCCAACAGTAAACTTATTAAAATATAAGCAGAGTGTTGAAATGAACGATTCTATTAACTCTCTTGATAAAATAATCAATATACGTATTTCTAATATTAATCAATCATTTTTAGGTATGTTTGAGGATGATTACTTCAAAAAATTAGTGGCTAGAAGTAGAGCGGGACAAGGTAGTAACATTGGTGATGCTATGCTAGAAAGTGAATTCAGGAACTATTTTTCTAGATATGTCTCTATAGATAATGATATTTTGGAAAGTATAATGCTTGTAACAAGCTATGGGAAAATATTTTCTGATATGAACTAAATATTGAATACCATAAGTATTCTAAAAGTTTTAGTTTCAAAGGCTGATAAAGCAGAGCAGTCTTATGAAGTAATGAAAAGAATTGGACTTTCTTAAATATTACTATGACAAAAATACTGTTGAATATACAATAAAAAGGTATAGTAATCGATAATGAAGAAAACTATATCTTTTTTTTGTTAGGCAAGAAATACACTGATTGTAAGCAAAATAAAATATAAGGCAACTACGTATCCGAATTATAAGCTCAATAATAAAGAGCCAATGCAGTATGGCATGACTCTATATAAATAACTACAAGCTTAAAACCTCTAAGTATCATCAGTTAGAAATGTTATTTCATATTAGAAATCCTTATGTTATTATTGAATAGAAATAAATTAAAGTTAGGGGTTATAAAATGCTATATCCATTAAAATTTAAATCTGTATATAAAGATTATATTTGGGGTGGAAGAGGCCTTGAAAAATTAGGTAAGAAACTCCCTGAGGGAATTGTCGCAGAAAGCTGGGAAATATCAAGCCATCCTGATGGTGAAAGTAAAGTATTAAGTGGTGAATATAAAGACATATCTATTTCTGAACTTACAAAGATCTTTGGAAAAGATCTAATTGGATCGGAACTTGATAAAAAGGATTTAGAAAAATTCCCATTATTAATTAAGCTAATAGATGCAAATGACAAACTATCAGTACAAGTACATCCTGAGGATGAGTATGCAAAGGTTCACGAAAATGGAGAACTAGGAAAAAATGAAATGTGGTACATAGTTTCAGCTAAACCAGGAGCAAAAATTGTATATGGAGTTTCAAAAGGGGTTACAAAAGAAATTTTTCAAGCTGCGGTTAAGGCTGATAAAGTAGAAACTTGTTTAAACCATTTAGAGGTTTTTGCTGGAGATACAGTTAATATACCTGCAGGCATGCTACATGCTATTGGAGACGGAATTGTAATAGCTGAGATTCAACAAAATTCCAATACTACCTATAGAGTTTTTGATTATAACAGAACTGATGCTAAAGGAATTAAAAGACCACTTCATATAGAAAAAGCTCTAGAAGTTATTGATTTTAATAATTGCAACATTCAAGGAAAACAAGAGGGTATTCAGGTTAAACTTGAAAAAAATTCAAGTAAGCATTTTCTCTTAGCTAATGAATATTTTAGTGTTGAAAAATATTCTATAGCTGGTAAGATTCAAGAACAGGCGGATGGAAGTAGATTTTGTACTTATACCTGTTTACAAGGTGAAGGAGAAATAGTTTACTCTGGGGGCACAGTGAAACTTAAACTGGGGGAATCTATACTTATTCCTGCTTCACTTGGAAGTTATACTATAGAAGGACATCTAGAGCTCATTAAGGCATATGTGCCAAATATCAAAGCAAATGTAATTGAACCCTTATTAAGAGCTGGTTACAATAGTGAAGAAATTTATTTAAAGGTAATTGGATAGATTAAAAATAAAATTAAAGAAAGAAGAATGATTTATGAGTATTTCAAGTAGAGTTTATGGCAAAACAAAGGCTGGAGTTTCTGTTGATATTTTTACTCTTAAGAATAAAAACGGAGTAGAAGTGGAGATAACAAATCTTGGAGGAATAGTTGTAGCTATTAAGGTTCCAGATCGACAGGGGATTTTTAAGAATGTAGTCTTAGGCTATGATAACCTGGAAGACTATTTTAATAATACTGCTTGTTTCGGGGCTATAATAGGTCGTTTCTCTAATAGAATTGAAGATGCAAAATTCCTTTTAAATGGAATAGAATATGAAGTAGGCAGAAATAATGGAAAACATCAATTACATGGTGGGTTAATTGGTTTTAATAAAGTAGTATGGCAGCCAAAGATAATAACATTAGATAAGGGAGAGGCCTTACAGCTTGATTACATTAGCAAGGATGGTGAAGAAGGTTTCCCTGGAGAACTTAAGGTTAGTGTTATATATACCTTAACAGAGGATAATGCACTTGAAATTGAATATTTGGCTCTTTCAGATAAGGATACAGTAGTAAATTTAACTAACCACTCCTATTTTAATCTTTCTGGAGAGGGTAATGGGGATATTTTGTCCCATGAACTTATGATAGATGCGGAGAGTTTTACCTTGATAAATGAAGAATGTATACCTAATGGAAAGTTTATGTCTGTAACGGGCACTCCCTTGGATTTCACAAGTTTAAAGGTAGTAGGTGCTAGAATAGACGAGCCACATGAGCAGCTTATTAATGGTGACGGATATGATCATAATTTTGTATTAAAGGTTAGTGGAAAAGTGCCTGAGAAATTTTCGGAATTATATGAGCCAAAAGGTGGAAGACTAATGGAGACTTATACTACAATGCCCGGAGTACAGCTGTATACAGGTAATTTTTTGAAGGCCTCAAGAGCCTACTCAGATAGAAGTGGAATATGTTTAGAAACTCAGTATTTCCCTAATTCAATGAAGCATACACATTTTCCATCTCCTATTCTTAGAGCAGGAGAGCAGTATAAGCATATAACCATTTATAAGTTTTCCGTTAAGTAATTTTATTAGAAATTATGCTGAAAGGGGAAAAAGTTTAAATATGAAAAACAAGGCAGTTTTAAAAGATACCTTTTTAGGTATACGTAAAGATAAAGTTGCAATTATTACTTTTATTGTGCTACTTATAAAAACCTTTTTATTTTATAGTATTTTATTAAGTTATGGTGCAGCTAAGATAATAGTAATTCATGATAAATTAGTTTTAATAAATTTTTATATTTATACATTGTTTATTTTAGCTTTCATGAGTTTTACCTTTTTATTTAAAAAAAGAGTACATCTGATTTTATTAATAATACTAGATTTATCTTATTCTGTACTATTAATAGGAAATCTTTGGATTTACAGATCTTTTAATTCCTTTTTGAGCCTTCATCTAATAAGTGAAACGCAGAATTTAAATAATTTGTCCAATAGTATTTTTTCAATGTTTAGGACTGTGGATTTAGTTTTTGTACTTTTTGATATTCTGCTGCTAGCCACTGCTTTCTATTTCAAAAAATACTATACAACTTTTCCAAGAATTAAAGGAGCTTTTAGGGATATTGCTATTTTTTCTATAGGTTTAATTATGCTTTTTCATTTAGCTTATGATTTCCGTGGAGGGGATTATAGTGGACCAGATCTGTTTAAAACTGAATTCCTTCCTTTTTCTACTATGAGAAACCTTTCTCCCTTAGGATATTTAGTTCACGACAGTAAAGAATTTATTGTAGACCATTTACCTTACAAATTAGACTCTGCAGAGAAAACTAAAATAGCAAATTGGTTTGATTTTAAGAATGAAAAGCTATCTCCAAATAAGGATAAAGGTATTTTTAAAGGGAAAAATTTAATTGTGATCCAAGTAGAATCTTTAGAGAATTTTGTTATTGGTAATAGTTATGAAAATCAAGAAATCACACCAAATTTAAATAAATTAGTAAAAGATAGCTATTACTTCTCGAATTATTTTGAGCAAGTTAACAATGGTACAAGCGCTGATGCAGATTTAATGACGAATGCCTCGGTTTTTCCCGTTAGAAGGGGCGGGACCTTTTTCAGATTCCCTAATAACACCTATAATACTATACCAGAACTTTTAAAGAGTGAGAATTATTATTCCATGGCACTTCATTCAGACCATGGCTATTATTGGAATGTAGATAAGGCTTTAGCAAACTTTGGTTTTAATGAATTTAAAGATATGGATGACTTTGATAAAAGTGATACCTTCTATATGGGATTAACTGATGAGAGTTTCTTTAAGCAAGTTTCAACTAAACTTAAAAAGGTTAAAGAACCTTTTTATGCTTATACCGTTACTTCTACTTCTCATGTGCCTTTTGTGATGCCTGAAAAATTTAAGACGTTGAACTTCTCTAAGGATTTTGCAAAGACTGTTATGGGAGAATATTTTCACAGCGTTAATTATGCAGATCGACAGATTGGTGCCTTTATAGACCAATTAGATAAAGCCGGTCTTTTAGACAATACTATTATTGCTATTTACGGAGACCACAATGGTGTTCATAAGTATTTTGGAGACAAGGTAGCCAACATAACACCTCAGGAGACATGGTGGAATAATGATCATCGACTGCCACTAATAATATATAGCAAAGGCATGGATGGAAAAGTAATTACTACAAATGGTGGACAAATAGATCTTTTACCAACCCTAGCATATACCCTAGGTATTGATGAGCAAAAGTATGAAGATACCTCCATAGGTAGAAATCTCTTAAATACTAAAAGAAGTTATGCACTTTTAAATGATGGAACTATAAAAGGTGAGGAAACCTTAAGTGAAAAAGAAATTGATATGGTTAAAGAGTCTTTTAATCTGTCAGATGATTTAATTAGAGCAAACGCTATAAAAGATCGTATAAAATAAGAAGTGAAAAGTTATGTAAAGAGATGCTGATTTTACAAAATTCACGTTTTGCCTGTGCTATAATTTAACTAGACAAACATAATATTAAGGAGGTGAAACTTTATTAAACAAGTCCATCTCTGTAAACTTGTTTAATAAGGGCAGCTATGATTAAAAACTTCATAATTGATACTAACGTAATGGTTCATGATCCTGATTTTATTTACAATTTTGAAGATAATAATATCATCATTCCAATAATATGTATAGAGGAGTTAGATAACCTTAAAAAAAGAGAAGGTATAGTCGGATATCATGCAAGGAGCGCAGCTAGAGAGTTAAACAATCTTAGAAAATTTGGCAATTTACATCAAGGTGTAAAACTTGCAAATGGTGGAACAATAAGAATAGAGTTAAATAGTAATGACCCAAGCTGTTTGCCAAATGGTTTTGATTTTAGCAAAAATGATACTAAGATATTGGCTATTACAAAAAATATTGCAGAAAGTGATAAAGAAATTCCTACAATATTAGTGACAAAAGATTTATATATGGCTATAAAAAGTGATGCAGTAGGAATAGTTACACAAGATTATAAAAATGATAAGGTTACAGCGGACGAGTTATATAAAGGATATAGAAAAATCACACTTGATTTAAAGGATATTGATAGAATTCAAAAGGGTGGAATCCCTGTGCCTAGTAGCTTTGACTTTACTTTATATCCCAATGAATTTTTAGATGTTACAAGCTCTTCTGGGGACGGCGCTGAGGTAATCGGAAGGTTTAACGGCAAGGAAATAGTTCCCTTAAAATATGCAAATGAGGTTGCTTGGGGACTAACTCCTATTAATAAAGAACAAAAGATGGCTTTTGAGTTATTGATGGATCCAACTATAGATTTTGTTTCTATTTCAGGTGGTGCGGGATCAGGAAAAACAATACTTTCAACTGCTGTAGCCCTTCAAAAGGTAATTGAACAAGGGGTGTTTAGAAAGGTTATTTTTGTAAAACCCGTTGTCCCAGCAGGCGATGACATAGGATTTTTACCTGGCACAGAAGAAGAAAAATTAAGACCCTGGATGGGAAGCTTTTATGATGCCATAGAAAACTTATTAGACGTAAGGGATAGTGGTAAAAGGGATAGATTAAAAAACAAAAAGAGTAAAAAACTTGAAGAGTATGAGGTGAAAAAGGCGGAGGTATCAGTAGAAGATTTTATTGATCAATTTCGTAGAAGTGGGGCTATAGAAACTAAAACCTTTATCTACATGAGAGGAAGAACTCTTTCAGATGCCTTGGTTATAGTTGATGAATCACAGCAAACCACACCTCATCTGGCAAAGCTTATGCTTACTAGAGCTGGATTTGGCTCTAAATTTGTTTTCATTGGGGACCCAACGGACAATCAAATTGATAATACCTTAGTTGATGAGAAGTCCAATGGATTAGTTTATACCATTGAAAAAATGAAACCTTTTGATATTACTGGGCATGTAACCTTACAACAGGTGGAAAGAAGTCCATTGGCTAAGTTAGCGGAAAAGTATATGTGAATTAGTTAGTTTCATCCTAGAAATATTAAACACCAATAATAATAAGGGATAGATTTTTACATCTATCCCTTATTATTATTATTATTATTATTTAGCTTCTTTTAATTTTTTAACCAATTTCTCCACACTCTCAGCAGAGATAAATTCTCCGTGATGTTTTACAAAGGGACCTTTATGGCACATACCGCATTTGTCTAAACATTTTTTATGTTCAAATTCTATTTTATTATCTTTTAGCGCTTTACTTAATTCATCGTAGCTTTTGTTTGATTTACAAAGTTTAATCATTATCAAGCACATCCTTTTATTTATTATTTATTTTTTATTTGTTTTCTTTACGGAAAAACCGAAGGTTCCTATTGCTTTAGTTTCAATTGGAAAATACTCTCCGTGTGAGTAACTAATTAAATCAGCTTTTTCAAGATGAATTTTACCTTTAGCATCAATAAGATTATTTTCAACATGTACAGCTAAGACTTCGGCTAGAAATAAGTCATGAGTGCCAAGAGGAGTTATACTCTTAACTCGGCATTCCATAGCAACTGGGCACTGCTTAATCATTGGAACACTAATCTGGGTTGAGTCTTCAAGAAGAAAACCAGATTCAGTTATCTTGTCATTGGTTCTACCTGATTTTACGCCACAATAATCCACAGCCCTTACTTGCGCTTTTGTTGGAAGGTTAATTACAAATTCTCCATTTTGTTTTATATATTCATAGGATAGTCTTGAGGGTCTTATTGATACAGTAATTAATGGAGGCTTGGTACAGGCCGTGCCTATCCATCCTACGGTAAATACATTAACCTTGCCCTCTTGATTTTTACAAGTAATCAAGACCACAGGGACAGGGTTAAGCATGGAACTTCCTTTAAAGAGTTTTTTAGACATATAGTATTTCTCCAATCCTATTCTTAAGTATACTAGTTATTTTGAATTACGGAAGATAATAAATTTGTTACAAATATAATCCAATTCAATCTTAACTATGTAGAATTTCATAAATATTGTGTATAATAGTATTATACTATTATTTTAAGCAAAATAATTTATTTTTTCCTTGGAGGTCAAAATGAAAATACTAATTACTACAGACGCATATTATCCTATGACTAATGGAGTTGTGATTTCTACAGATATCTTATATAATCAGTTAAAACTGAGAGGTCATGATGTTAGGATATTAACTTTATCCAATGAGGGAAAGGGATATACCTCAGGAGACGTTTACTACTTAAGCGCTGGATCTGTTAACGTATATCCTCAAGCTAAAATTATTAAGCCTGTAAGAAGCAAGATAATTAGTGAAATAATTTCCTGGCAACCAGATATTATTCACTCCCAAACAGAATTTTCAACTATGGTTATGGCTAAATATATAAAAAGGAAATTGAAAATACCTCAAGTTCATACCTATCATACAATGTATGAAGATTATCTAAAATACTTTCTAAAGGGTAAAGTACTAAAGAAAAATGCCATGGCAAGGATAACTAGAATTTTGTTGAATTCTTTTGATACTGTTATAGCCCCTACTGAAAAGGTTAAGAGTTTACTTTCAAGTTATAAAGTGTCTACTGATATTATAGAAGTTATACCAACTGGTATAGACATAGGTAAATTTGAAAAAACTGTTTCACTTGAAGAACGGGAAACTATTCTACGTGAGTATGGATTAAGCAGTAAGGAGAATATTTTAGTTTATGTTGGTAGAATTGCAGAAGAAAAAAATATAGAAGAATTAATCCATTTATTTAATAAGGCACTAAAGGAAATTCCTAACCTAAAGTTTTTAATAGTTGGGGGAGGGCCATATGTTGATATTCTTAAAGCTGTGGTGACTGATCTTAATCTTGAAGTGGCTGTAAAGTTTACAGGAATGATAGACTCAGACAAAATATATAAATACTATAAGGTAGGAACTATTTTTGTCACTGCTTCAAAAAGTGAGTCTCAAGGTTTAACTTATTTAGAAGCCCTTGCAAGTGGATGCCCAGTATTATGCAGATGGGATCCTTGTATTGAAGGGTTAATCATAGAAGGCACTACAGGCTTTACATATAATGATGGTAATGAGTTTATGGAGGCATTAAAAAAGTTACTTAACAATGCAGGACTTAGGACTACTATAGAGCAAAATTCAATAGTAATTGCTAATAAACATTCAAAGGAGAACTTTGGATTAAAGGTTATTGATACATATACTAAGGCTATAGAAAAGAAAATAAAAAGTAAAAAGTAAAAGAGTAGATGCAAAGGGGGCTGCCTCAAAATTCAGTTTAATATAGTCATCTACATTTTTATTAGATTTGTAATAAACAAAAGTGCGATTAGTAGTTAATCGCACTTTTAATTATTTAAAATAACTATATAATTGCTAATTGTAAGAGCTATCTTTTTTCTCCTATAAAAAACAGAGCAATGGTGCCAGGACCTGAATGAGAACCTATAACGGGTCCAATAGGATTTATCATAAAGTTTGTTGCAGAAGTTTCTGTAAGAATCATTTCTTTTACGAGAAGTGCATCTGCTTCTGAATCTCCATGACTAATAAATACTACTTGATCTTTAGGGTTAATAGCTCTCTCCTTGAAAATATCAACTAAGGCCCTAAGTGATTTTTTTCTACCCTTTGCCTTTAAAGTAGGTATAAGATGTCCCTCATCATCTACTTGTAAAATTGGTTTAATGTTAAGTAAAGTGCCTATAGTAGCAGCCGTAGAAGATACTCTTCCACCTCTTTTTAGATGATTGAGATCATCAACTGTAAACCAATGATTAACTTTTAATTTATTATTTTCAACCCAGTCTATTATATCTTGTTTTACAGCGCCTTTTTTCAGCATTTCATTAGCGTAATATACAATTAAACCAAGTCCTAAGGAAACTGACTTAGTATCAATTATGGTAATATCTGCATTAGGATATTCCTCTAGTAAAGATTCCCTTGCTACATAGGAGCTATTTAATGACCCACTTAGGCCAGAGGATAGTCCCAAATAAATTATTGAAGTATCCTTAAGTACGTAATCTCTAAATGTGTCTAAATAGGTTTGTACATTAATTTGAGAAGTTGAAGGCATATCTCCAGATCTAACCCCTTCATAAAAGTCTTTATTAGTTAGTGTTTTTCCTAGGTCATCTTGAAATTCTTTTCCTTTAAAAAACACACTTAAACCTAGAACATGGAGGTGGTTATTGTTAACGTATTCTAATGGAAGATCACTACATGAGTCTGTTATGATTATGGTTTTCATCTAAACTTCTCCTTTATAATATAATGTTACATTTATAATATATCATATTAAAAATTATAAATGAAAATATTTAATCAAAATATACATTTGAAAATTCAATGTTTGTCATTTCTACCAGATGATTTCCTGTTAAATTATAGCAGCTTTCATCAAGCATCTCTTCTCCTACCTTTTTAATTGGAAGAAGAAGTATAAAAGAACTTCCCTTGCCAACAGTGCTAGTAACTGTTATAGTGCCATCCATAGCAGTTGTTAATTCCTTAACTAGGTGAAGTCCGATGCCAGTACCTTCTGTTTTTCTTGTTAGTGAATTATCAAGCCTAGAAAAAAGCTGAAATATCTCACCGATATCATCTTTTGATATTCCTATTCCTGAATCCTTTACAATTATCTTTACTTTATCTTCCACCAAACTTACCCTTACATTTACAGAGTTGCCCGAAGGTGTAAACTTTATAGCATTGGATAAAAGATTTAATAAAATTCTTTCATATTTGTCATCATCTATTCCAATTATTTGTTCTTTTAGCATAGAAGAAAATTTTAAAGTAATTCCTTTAGTATTGGCATAAACTGAAACTGCATTACAAATGGCTTTTGTCATTTTAACTATATCCTGGTTTTTTTTTCGGGTTTTTAAATATCCTGAATCAGATTTGAGTATATCTAGTAATTGAGTTACAAGCCTCCATTGCTGAAGGGAACCTTGATGTATTTTTTTTAGATACATTAGAGAACGAGGGGATAGATCATCCTTACAAATTAACTTTATTGCTTGAATTGCAGAAATTATAATTGTTAAAGGAGTTTTAAATTCATGGCAGATATAAACAAAAAACTCCTTTTGTTTTTTTAAAAAATCTATCTGAATCTTTTGTTTCTCTAATTGAGTAACGTCAGTAAAACTTTCCACAATAAAAACAAGTTTTTTATCCTCATTATATATAGGCATTAAAGTAACATCTAAGAAAATTTCTTCATTAGTACATGTTATATGTTTAAAGTTATCCCGAAAAAAAGCCTTGCCATTTTTTAAAGCTTTATCTAGCAATTCCATATGAGTTTGGCTACTATATAACCTGCCAATTTCTTTAAGGGTTTTTCCTCGGCAAATTCCATTAATTCCATATTGTTTTATTAAAAAAAATTCATATTCATCGTTTGATCTTAACAATAAAAAGTCAGATGCTCTGTAAATTGCAAAACCTCTTCCTTTATTTAAATGAAGTTCATTCATATATATATATGTATCCTCAAGTTTCTTATCATCGGTTAGAACCTGAGATCCTAATTGCTGATTTTTATCTATAATATCATTTTCCATAGAATTACCTCCTTTTTATTACATAACAAGTTTATATTAACATAAATATAATAAAAATTCCATAATTTTCTAAATATACTATATATTTTACATATACTGTTAAAAGAAGATTGAATTTTACTATATATATCAGCAAAGGATAAAATGAATATGTAGTGTATAAATACAGTCCTGTAATTTTTTTTGTTATTACAAGCTTGTTAAACAAAACAGGCTATATAGCTATTTAATTGTAATAATTCTTATTTAAGGGTGTTGACTTAGTACCAAATATATGATAAAGTATGTATAAATATTAAATTAAATGCATAAATATTAATAAATTGTTTGGATATTAATTGCGAAAGGAATGTATAAGATGAAAGGCGTATTATACCTAGAGGATGGAACAATCTTTGAAGGCGATGGATTTGGAACTAAGGGAACATCTGTAGGGGAATTAGTATTTAATACATCCATGACAGGTTATCAAGAGATCTTAACGGACCCTTCCTATGCAGGACAAATAATAACTATGACCTATCCGCTAATAGGAAATTACGGAGTTAACAGCTTAGAAAATGAATCAAATAAAATATTTGCCCATGGAATGGTTGTAAAGGGTATATCCCAAACTCCTTCTAACTATATGAATGAAAATACATTGGATTATATGCTTAAATTAATGGATATAGTTGGAGTTTGCAACGTAGATACAAGAAGCATAACTAAAAAAATTAGAAGTTTTGGTACAATGAAGTGCATTATTTCAAATGAAAACTTAAGTATTTCAGAACTTAAAAATAGAATGGACGAAGTAAACATTAATATAAATTATGTGAAAAAGGTAAGCACTATGACTACTGTGAACATTAAAGGAAAGGGACCTAAAATTGCAGTAATGGACTTTGGAGCAAAGGGTAATATAATTAAAAATCTTAAGAAAAGAGGCTGCGACATATTCATTTTTCCTTTTGATACAACCTATGAAAAAATTATGAGGATAAACCCAGATGGAGTGCTTTTAACCAACGGACCTGGGGATCCTAAGACGCTACAGGAGTCTATTGAAACTGTAAGTAAGTTAATAGGGAACGTACCAATTTTCGGTATATGTTTAGGACATCAGATATTAGCACTAGCAGCAGGTGGGGACACTTACAAGATGAAGTTTGGACATAGAGGTGGAAATCATGGAGTATATTCCATTGAAAAAGATAGAGCTTATATATCTTCTCAAAATCATGGCTATGCTGTAGATGAGAAGAGTATAGAAGATAAGGGTTTGGTAGTTACTTTTAGGAATTTAAATGATGGAACTGTAGAAGGTTTAAGACATAAAGAATTACCGATTTTTTCTGTGCAATTTCATCCTGAGGGCGCACCTGGACCTACGGACACAGCATATTTATTTGATGAGTTTATGGATATGGTTAATATAGATAAAGACGAAACTATTAAAAGTTTTAATGATTTAAATGGAGATTGCAGGTAATAATTTAGCTGTATGACATAATGAAGGAGGAGTAAAGATGGCTAAAGATCAAAGCCTGAAAAAAGTTATGATTATAGGATCAGGCCCAATAATAATTGGTCAGGCCGCAGAGTTTGATTATGCTGGAACACAAGCCTGTAAAGCTATTAAAGAAGAAGGCATTGAGACCGTTCTTGTTAATAGTAATCCAGCCACCATTATGACTGATGTGAATATTGCAGATAGAGTTTATATAGAGCCATTAGAAATAAATAGTTTGACTGAAATTATAAAAAATGAAAGACCAGATGGGATACTTGCTGGTTTTGGAGGCCAAACTGCTCTCAATTTAGCAATGGAGTTAGAAGAAAAAGGAATACTTAAAAAGTATAAGGTTAAACTTTTAGGAATTAATTGTGAATCCATAAAAAAAGCAGAAGATAGAGAAGAATTTAAAGAATTAATGCTTGAGATAAAAGAACCCATTGCAAAGAGTATAATTGCTACGAACGTAGAGCAATGTATAGAATTTGTAGAAAGCAATGGCTTTCCAGTAATTATTAGACCCGCTTATACTTTAGGGGGAACTGGGGGAGGAATAGCCAGTAATTCTAAAGAGTTAAATGAGATTTGCACAAGAGGCATAAACCTAAGTCCAATTGGGCAAATTCTCCTTGAACAAAGTGTGGCTGGATGGAAAGAGATTGAGTACGAAGTAATCAGAGATAAAAAAGATAATTGCATTATCATATGTAATATGGAAAACATAGATCCAGTGGGAATCCATACTGGAGATAGTATTGTGGTAGCACCTTCACAAACCTTAAGGGACTATGAATATCAAATGCTTAGAAAATCAGCCATTAAAATAATTAGAAGTTTAAAGATTGAAGGCGGTTGTAATGTTCAGTTTGCCCTAGATCCAGATAGTAAGAATTATATTGTTATAGAAGTAAATCCAAGGGTGAGTAGATCTTCAGCTTTAGCTTCTAAAGCCGCAGGATATCCAATTGCAAAGATTTCAACAAAAATAGCAATCGGCTATAGCCTAGATGAATTAAAAAATTATGTGACCAATAATTCTTCAGCTTGTTTTGAACCAAGTTTGGATTATATAGTTGTTAAAATGCCAAAACTTCCATTTGACAAGTTCAATAAGTCAGATAGGAAGCTAGGTACTCAAATGAAAGCAACTGGTGAAGTAATGGCTATAGATAGAACCTTTGAAAGTGCATTAATGAAGGCAGTTACTTGCTTAGAAGGTAGCGTAACAGGGTTAAGGTTAAGAAAACTTCAAGGTCTTCCTAAAACTGCTATTATGGAGAAGATTGCTAATGCAGATGACGAAAGAATATTTGCCATAGCTGAAGCTTTTAGAATGGATATTGAATTAGATGAGATTCATGAGATGACAAAAATTGATGAGTGGTTTTTAAATGGAATTAAGGCAATAGTTGATGTTGAAAACCAACTAAAAAGTGAAGAGGCTAACTCAGAACTTATGAAAACTGCAGAACACATGGGTTTCACTGATGACTATATATCAGAACTTACAGGACTTACCCTAGCACAGATTGATAAATATAGAACAGATAATAAAGTTTATCCTGTTTATAAAATGGTTGATACTTGCAGCGGTGAGTTTCAATCTGAAACTCCATATTACTATTCATGCTATGAGGATCAGGATGAAAATATAATTTCAGATACAAAAAAGATAATAGTTATAGGTTCAGGTCCCATAAGAATCGGGCAGGGTATAGAATTTGATTATAGTTGTGTACACGGAGTTTGGGCCATTAAAGAAGCAGGGTATCAATCCATTATCATAAATAATAATCCTGAAACCGTAAGTACTGATTTTGATATCGCAGATAAATTATATTTTGAATCACTTTATATAGATGATGTAATGAATGTTATAAGAGCAGAAAATCCAGAGGGAGTTATCGTACAATTCGGTGGGCAAACTTCTATAAATTTAGCTAAAAAGCTTAGTGAAAGAGGAATTAAAATTTTAGGAACCTCCTTTCAATCTATTGATTTAGCTGAAGACAGAGATAAGTTTAGATTATTGCTAGAAGAGATTAAGGTGCCTGTACCTGATGGTAGAGCTGTAACAAGTTTAAAAGAAGCTATTGAGGCGGTAAAGGAGATAAAATATCCGGTTATAGTTAGACCTTCCTATGTTATAGGAGGAAGGGCTATGAGAATAGTATATAGTGACATGGAGTTATCAAAATACATCTCGGAGGCTGTAAATTTATCCACAGAGCATCCAGTGTTAATTGATAAATATATTAAAGGTGTAGAAATTGAAGTTGATGCAATTTCAGATGGAGAAGATATATTGATTCCAGGTATTATGGAACACATTGAAAGAACTGGAGTTCATTCAGGAGATAGCATAACAGTTTATCCCAATATTACGTTAACTAAGGAAACTGTAGAAAAATTAGTAAACTATACAGAGCGAATTACCAAAGCACTTGGTGTAATCGGACTTTTAAATATTCAATATGTATTTGATGGAGAAGAAATTCATGTTATTGAAGTAAACCCAAGGGCCTCAAGAACTGTGCCTATTTTAAGTAAGGTTACAGGCGTTCCCATGGTTACCTTAGCTGTGGAAGCCATGCTTGGTAAGAAGTTAAAGGATTCTAAATATGGAATAGGACTTTTACCACACACTAAACTTTATGCAGTTAAAGTTCCAGTGTTCTCAGGAGAAAAGTTCGCAGATGTGGATACTTACCTTGGACCAGAAATGAAGTCTACAGGAGAAGTGCTGGGCATAGATTTAGAACTGGATATAGCAATATTTAAAGCTTTCGTAGCATCTAATACAGATATTCCTCTTCAGGGTGGTTTATATATTTCACTTAAGAATGTAGATAAAGAAGAGGCTGTAGACATTATTAAAAAGTATGATGAATTAGGCTTTAAAATCTATACTTCAAAGGGAACAGGAGAATATCTGATAGAAAAAGGAATAAAAAATCAAATTATAGATAGTGAAGATACTTTAAAACTTATTGCTGAAAAGGAAATTAATATTGTTATTAACACACCTACCATTGGTAATGACTTAACCAGTGAAGCCTTTAAAATAAGAAGGAAAGCAGCAGAATATAGAGTTCCTGTCTTTACTTGTATAGACACTGCAAAAGTATTTTTAACAGCTATAGAAGTTAAGAAGTCAGGGCGAAAGATAAATTATAGAACAATAAATTATTATTTGGATTAAGGGGATGTACATTATGAAAGAAAAAGTTATATTAGCATATTCAGGCGGGTTAGATACCTCAATTATAGTACCTTGGCTTATGGAGAACTACGATTTAGAAGTTATAGCAGCATGTATGGATGTGGGTCAAGGCGATGACATGGAGCTTGTTAAACAAAAGGCAATAAAGTCTGGTGCTTCAAAAATCTATGTTGAAGATCTTAAAGAAGAATTCGTAACTGAGTATTGCTTTAAAGCTATTAAGGCTAGAGCAGTATATGAAGAAAAATATATGCTGGGAACCTCATTAGCTAGACCTTCTATGTCAAAACGTTTGGTAGAGATAGCACATGAAGAAGGAGCTAAATATATTTGTCATGGTTGTACAGGAAAAGGAAATGATCAGGTTCGTTTTGAAGTAGGAATAGCTGCTTTTGATCCAACTATAAAGATTATAGCTCCTTGGAGAATTTGGGATATAAAGTCTCGTGAAGATGCAATAGACTATGCAGCACTTAAAGGTGTAGAGATTTCTGTTACTAAAGAAAAAATATATTCAAGAGATAAAAACCTTTGGCATTTAAGCCATGAAGGTGGAGATCTTGAAGATTTAATGAACGAACACAAAATAGATATGTATCAGATGGTTACTCCAGCGGAACAAGTACCAGATGTAGTTAATCACGTTGAAATATCCTTCGAACAAGGAGTCCCAAAGAAAGTTAATGGAGAAGAAATCGCTCCAGTACAACTTATAGAATTATTAAATAAAATAGCTGGAGAAAATGGAATTGGTGTTATAGATATAGTTGAAAATAGATTAGTAGGTATGAAATCAAGAGGAGTATATGAGACTCCAGCAGGAACTCTTTTGTACGCTGCACATAAGGAGCTTGAGTATGTTACCTTAGATAAAGAAGCTCTTCACTTTAAAGAAATTGTTGCTAAAAAGTATGGAGAACTTATATATGAAGGTTTGTGGTTTACACCGTTAAGAGAAGCTATCGATGCATTCATTGAATCTACTCAAACAAATGTAACGGGGACGGTTAAGCTTAAATTATACAAAGGAAACATGACTGTATCTAGTATTGATACTAAATTTGCATTGTATGATGAAGGGATTTCTTCCTTTGGTGCAAGTGAGTTATACAGCCATAAGGATTCAGAAGGATTTATTAACCTATTCGGATTACCATCAAAAATTACAGCTTATGTAAGAAATAAAAATAAGTAAATAAACATAAAGGATGCGAGAAAATGAAGTTATGGGGTGGGAGATTTACTGGTGAAGAAAGTAAGCTTATGGAGGAATTCAACAATTCCCTAAGCTTCGATAGAAGATTATATTATGAAGATATAACTGGTAGCTTGGCTCATGTTAGTATGCTTCAAGAATGTAGTATTTTAACCCTTCAAGAGTGTGAAAATATTACCATGGGACTTAATTCTATTTTGGCAGATATTGAGTCAGGAACTCTTTTGATTGAGGGGGATTATGAGGATATCCACAGTTTTGTGGAAAGTAATCTAATTCAAAGAATTGGTGACACAGGTAAAAAACTTCATACTGCAAGAAGTAGAAATGATCAGGTAGCAGTGGATATGAGACTTTTCTCTAAAACTATGGCATCGAAGCTTTTAGGTAATTTAATAGAACTTCAAAATTCGTTTTTAAAGATAGCAGAGGAGAATAAAGAAGTTCTGATGCCTGGCTATACCCATCTTCAAAGGGCTCAGGTAGTAACCTTTAGTCACCACATGATGGCATACCATTCTATGATTGGAAGAGATAAAAAGAGATTGTTAAATGCAATGGAAATAATGGATGAAAGTCCTTTAGGTTGTTGTGCCTTAGCAGGAACTACTTATAGTACAAACAGAGAATCCACAGCTTCTAAGTTAGGTTTTGCTAAACCTGTGGATAATTTCTTAGATGGAGTTAGTGACAGAGACTATTTAATAGAGTTATTGTCTTGTTTTTCAATGATAATGATGCATTTAAGCAGATTTAGTGAAGAATTAATATTATGGAGCACAAAGGAATTTAGCTTTGTTCAACTAGATGATAAATTTTCAACCGGGAGCTCTATAATGCCTCAGAAGAAAAACCCAGATGCTGCAGAGTTAATACGGGGAAAGACTGGCCGAGTGTACGGCTCTTTAGTTTCACTGCTCACTGTAATGAAGGCTACCCCCCTTGCTTACAATAAAGATATGCAGGAAGATAAAGAACAATTTTTTGATGCACTTGATACAGTGCTCATTTGTACAAAAGTTATGTCTGAATTACTCTGCAGCCTTCATTTAAATAAAGACAACATGTTTCAAGCAGTAAAAAAAGGTTTTTTAAATGCTACCGAAGCAGCAGATTATCTTGTAAATAAAGGTATGGCATTTAGGGATGCACACGGTGTTATTGGTCAGATTGTAATTTATTGTGAAAGTAGTGGAAAAGCAATAGAAGAACTTAAACTGCTGGAACTAAAGGAATTTAGCAATTATTTTGCTGAAGATGTTTATGAATTTATTGATTATAGAGCTACACTTAAAAAGGGGATTAAAACCATTATGTGATTTTTCTGGTGACAGTCACATGAGTTATGAGTTATTGGGAGTCTTAAGTTTTAACTTAGGGCTTCTTATTTTATTTAAGCCCCAAGCCCCCATAACATAAAATTCACCACCTTGATACATCAATATATCCTATTACTTAACTGTGAACTACATTCTTAAAGTAATATCTGACGGAGAAAAAATTACACTAATATTAGACAAAATAACCCTAAAATCTAGTTTATTAGATATTTAATAATACTAAAGTATAAATTTGCGTATAATAACATTAATACCATAAGAAAGAGAGCGATGATATTAATGACTGGTAAAACACATATGTCTGTTGGACTTGCAGCTTCTTCTTTATTACTAAAACACCCCAAAAGTCGTGTAGAATTTGGCATTTTTCTTGGCTTTGCAGTTATCGGAGCACTAATGCCTGATGTAGACCAGAAACAAAGTACCTTGGGACATTTTATAAATGTAGTTATGATAAGTATACTTATAGGTTTAATTGCCTTAAAAGTTATAGGTATAGTGCCACAGTACAGTTCCTATATTCAAAATAGCATTCTGTTAAAAAGCTTGTTTCAGGCTGTAACTGCAGATATTTTAGGTATGTCTAATTTTTTTACAATAATAGGATGTGTATTAATAATTATAAATATTATTGTAGCAAGAATCACTGGTCACAGAAAATTTGCCCATAGCTTCCTTGGATTTATATCTTTTTCAGTGGGTATTTTCTTGTTGTTTGGTATGTTAGTATTAAAACCCTTTGTTATAGGATATATTTCACATCTAGCTATTGATCTTTTAAATTACAAGGAGGAAAAATTGTTTTTCCCAAGTAAATTTGGCGTGTGTTTAAACTTGGTTAGAACTGGAGGAGCTATTGATCATGCATTGGGCTTTTGTGCTGTAGCCGTTTTTCTAGCTTTAAATCTATCTTAAGCTGGCTTGTTATTTTTTCAAGAGGTACTTGACGTATATATCGGAAAGCGATATAATTTAATTGCGGTAGCCGATATAGCGACAAACGTAATAGATGGAGGTGAAGATTTTGGGTGAAAGTTCGGAAAGAGGTGCTTTAACTGAGGCTGTATTTTATATTTTATTGTCACTTTATTCTCCAATGCATGGATATGGAATAATGCAAAATGTAAAAGAATTAAGTAATGAGCGAGTTAATCTTGGTGCTGGTACTTTGTATGGGGCAATTAATACCTTACTTGAAAAAAACTATATAAAGTCTATAGTAGGAGAAAAAGACTCTCGTAAAAAAGAGTATGAAATAACTGATTTGGGGAAATCAATTATTTTAGGCGAAATAGCTAGGTTACAAGAGTTAATTGTTAATGGGAAAAAGGTAGTTGGGGGGAAGATATAATGAAACATACTATTTACAAGGCATATTGGAATTACGAAAAAGAAGAAAAATGGATTAATGAAATGTCTGCGAAGGGGTTAGCTCTTACGGATCATTCTCTATTTAAGTATGTTTTCACTGAAATACCTAACAATGAATATATTCATTGGTGTTGCAACTTTGATTAATGGTAATAATTTCTCAATAGTAAAGCTTACTAGTGGGGTGTTACCAATATTACTTGGACTATTATTTCTGAGTATATCTTCACAGAATAGAAAGATAATTAAAGGCCTTCAACAAGAAAAAGTTATAAGAGAATGATTTAACAAAAACTAATTTTAATATTCATGAAACTTTAAAACACACTATACATAAGTGTGTTTTAAAATTTTTATAGGTGCTGTAGTATTAAAACCTACCCATAAATTCATCAATTTCTCTCATTTTTATAAAAATCATAGCTACCAAGATAATTAACAAAGCTATTATCCTCAATAGCAACTATTTTAGTAGATATTTTATTTATAAAATATCTGTCATGAGATATAAATAATATGGTTCCCTTAAAATCATCTAGAGCTTCCTCTAGTGCTTCCATGGAGTCAATATCAAGATGGTTAGTAGGCTCATCTAGTATCAATAATTTTACCTCATCAAATAAAAGTATACTTAATTTTAGTCTAACTTTTTCTCCACCAGACAAATGTTTAATCTTTTTAAAGCCACATTTGCCGAAGAACATAAACCTTGAAAGGTATTCTCGTGCTTTTCCTTCAAGGCCTTTAAGTTGCTCCTCTAAACTATAAAGCTCCTTAAATGCTAAATTTAAAATATCAGTTACCTTAAAGTTACTTGGATAACATGGTAATTGATCAAGATAACCTAGGGATGCGCCTTTAGTCATTGCAATCCAGCCTTTACCAACTTTTTCTCTATGGTAAATCTTAAAGTTAATATTGTTAAGTATCAAGGTATCACCAAAGTATTTTATTATATTGTATAATGTTAATTCAATCATCTAAATCCCTCATTTTATGGAATAATTTTCAAGCCATGTAAAAGAAAATTTGATGCTATTTTTTCCATTGGTTTCACCACTTTCTTAAAATCTTATTTAAATAATATCAGTTAAAAGATAGTAGGATTATATTTTTGCCTTTTAATTTTGGAATAGGTGATGCTTTATTAATGCTAGGATGCCTTTGTATTCCTAAACTTATAGGACTAATAACAAGAAACTATTTTGAAAACCCAAAACGTTGTAAAAAAGTAAAAAGGTATATTTATTATATTGTATGTTTTTTTACTATTGGTGTTAATAGGAATTTTTGAGAAAAAAATTTAGAGGGTAAAAGTGAGAAAAAAGAAAGTAAATATTTCGACCGTTTAAATAAACATTATGATAGATATTTATTGAAATGTGGGAGACGTAGTAGAAATCCTTTAACTTGGAATCAGTTTAAAGGTAAAAAAGCAAAAAGTAACTCCATTTTTATTATGATATTTGTTACCTATGATATTATACTTTTAGTAGCTACAATTTTATTAGCAGTACAAATGTTAGTTAAGGGAAATATTGATGTTGCAGGAATTATTATTTTGATAGTTATTTCTTTCTTTGATGTGTTTATGGTGGCAATTGTTTGCGCAGGTATCAACATAACAAACAATTAGCTAGAATTGATTGATACTAAAAAAACATCCTAGATCCTATTTATTTACAACTAAATATTGAAAATTTAAATTCTATTCAAAGACTCAATGCTGTATAATAGATTAAGAGGTGATTATAACTTGGAAAACAAAACGTATAAATTATTAATTATAGCTTTATATATGCTACTTTTATTGAGCCTTTTATTAGGATGCTCAAGTGATAATAAAACTAAGACTGGAAAAAGTAACTCCAGTAAAACAAGTACTGAAAGCAATACATTAAACAATGAATCTAAAGTAAATGTTACTGTGGGAGATAATTCAGATACCCTAAATGGAAACACTCCAGCAAAGCCTACAACACCTAACACAACACCAACAGTAAATCCAAATGCAAGTGGGGCTAAAAATGCTGTGAGCTCAATAACTTCCACACCAAGCACCGCAAAGCCAAAGTCAATTCCAGCAGTGAATGTTACGAATATTGATAGTTTTAAGAGTGCAGTAATTGTAAATTTATCTCAAGGTAAGGATATAGCGATAAATTTGCATGAACTGTATACTAAAGATAATATAGCAGATAAGGTTATGAAAGTAATAGAAACTTCAGGGTATGCTGGCTACGTGTCAGGTATTCAGTACTCAATAGTTAATAATGTAGCATATATATACTTTCAATATAAAGGTGGAAGTGCAAGCTTTTTAACTAAAAGTAGTGCTGTAGACACAACTGTTAGTTCCATAGTTAATAAGACTATTACCGACAATATGTCTGATTACGATAAGGAACTAGCTTTGCATGATTATCTTGTAAACAATGTAGCCTATGATTATGCAAATTTAGTAAAAAACACAATACCAGAGGATTCATACACTGCGTACGGTGCTCTTGTAAAAGGAGTCGCAGTATGTGAAGGTTATGCAGAGGCTATGCATAAATTACTAACTTTAGCTGGTGTAGATAACTATATAATAAATGGATTCGGCGATGGGGTTGCTCATCAATGGAATTTAGTTAATATTCAGGGTGGTATATATCATTTGGATGCTACCTTCGATGATCCAATATCAACTTCTGGACAGGTTATTACTCATAATTACTTTAATGTAAATGATGTTCAGATATCAAAAAATCATACTTGGAATAGTGCAGACTATCCTAAAAGTACTGCAGTTGTCGCTAATTATTATACATTTAACAAGCTTTTAGCAAGTAATAAGTCCAAGTATTATGAAATAATAAAAAATCAATTGATTAAAAAAAATCCAGTTATTTCTATAAAAACTTCATCCTATGATCCTAAGACTTATACCTCAGATGCATTATTAAAGGTATTAAAAGATAATAAAGGTATAGATTATGTAGATATGACTTCGGGTTATTCATTTAGTTATGACCCAGATTCCAGTGTTATAGAAATTGGAGTTAATTACAAGTAAGGATAGCAATTAGTCGCTATCCTTTTTAAATTTTACTGGAGATTCTAAAATATCCTTTTGTAGTTGTTGATTTGGATCATCATTTGCATCGTACCAACCCTTTTTTATCATTAAATCTGAAAGTTCAAAGTGCTTATTTAGAGTTTCTGTAAGCTGTGAACTTAATAATTGTCTAAGCTGTGGGTTCGTGGTTTCCATGGCAGCTTTACTTACGCAACTAATGGTAAACTTAGAATCTTTTAAAATTTCATAGGAAACATCTCTATCTCGGAGAGTCATGCTTGAATTGCCTAATAAATTATTAATTAATGACATAGTATCAGTTCCTTTCCTTAAGGTTGCTGTTTTATAGTATCAATTAATTTTCCTACTGCCTGTATATTATCTTTTTTAAAGTCAAGGTAGTTTTCAATGAAGTTTTTTAAGTCTTCATCTCTCAGATTACTAACGATAGCTGTTAGCTTTTTTACTTCTGAAGAATCAGAGCATAGCAGTTCGTGTAATTCTAAGGTCTCATGGGGTGCTAAATTAGTCATTTTAAAGCCTCCTCAAGTTTATAATATAACTAATAAAAATATTTTTTCCATATACTAAATAAATTATACCTAAAGAATTAATTGAATGAAATTCACTAATTTTCGTATGCTATAGTGTATAATTATTTTTAGAGGTGATAAAATTGAAGTTATTATTGACTAACGATGATGGAGTTTCAGCAAAGGGTTTATTTGCATTGGCAAAGGAATTAGAGAAGGAAAATGAAGTTACTGTAGTGGCACCAGATGACGAGCGTAGTGCTTGTGGTCACTCAATAACATTAACTCGGGCCTTGTTAGTGAAAGAAATAAAAGTTCAGGGCTTACGATCTAAATGTTACAGTGTGGATGGTACACCGGCAGATTGTGTAAGAATTGCAGTTGATAAAATTGTTTCCGGGAAAATTGATATGGTGATTTCAGGAATAAATAGAGGATTAAATATAGGTACAGATATATTATACTCTGGAACTGTTTCAGCAGCTATAGAGGCTGCCTTTTGCAAGATACCATCAATGGCAGTTTCAATGGAGGAAACAGATAAACTTGAGGATTACAATGTTGCAGCAACTTATGCAAAGGATATACTTAAGTTAGCAAAAGAAAAGTATCTAAAAGAAGACATAGTTCTAAATGTAAATGTTCCAAATATTCCTAAAGAAAAAATATTAGGTATTAAGGTTTGTAAAATAGGTAATAGATCTTATGATAATTATTTTACCCCTGAATTTTCCGATGAAAAGGAATTAAGTTTTGAAGTCCAAGGTAATCTTAATAGTTCTTTTGAAGAAAATACTGATAAAAATTTTGTTAAAGAGGGATATGTAACTATAACACCACTACATTATGATCTTACAAATTATAAGATACTTAAGGAAGTTAATGATATATTCGGTGTAGAGTAGTAAAACTTAAGTTATAATATTTCATAAAGTTAAACACAGAGTACATTGCTTCAGTAGGGTATAGACCTTTCAAAGCTTTATAAAAGTAACTATTGTACCTGTGTTTATAAATAACATATAAGTAACTACTGTAATTGGCCTCGGTTTTGATCTTGATCTTGGCTTTGACCTTGGTTTTGCCCCTGACCTTGACCTTGGCCCTGGCTTTGCATACTTTGCATGGTTTGATTTTCCATGTTCTGGATACTTTTTTGATTTCCACCAAGTCTATTGGTTTGATGAATTTGGTTTATCTGTTGTTCAGCTTGATTAATGAATTTATTCATAGTTATTAAAGCTTGGTTTGTTTGAATCTGTACGTTAGCTTGATTTAATATGTCCATAGCTTGTTGAATTGACTTTTGAAGTTCTTGTTGCACACTAGTCTGTTGTGTTTGAGTTTCTTTAATAAAGTCTTGGATTTGACTTGAAAGTTTTGTAACACCACCACTAGATTCACCTTTATTATTCATTTGCATACTATTTTGGTTGCTTTGTTTTTCTTGTTTAGAATCATGCTCTTTAGAATCACCTTCTTTTGGCTTATCTTCTTTTGGCTTATCTTCTTTTCCCTTATCTTCCTTTTGTGATTGATTAGAAAACATATCTTTATCTTTATCTTTATCTTTATCTTTATCCTCTTCTGGGTGATCTTCAAAATCTGAGGACTTTTTTGCTTGAGAAATAGTATTTTCTAAATTACTAAAGATTTGCTGCATATTTTCAAATTGCCACTTTAAATCACTTAATTCTTGAGAAAATTCTTCATTTATATTCGTATTTTGCATATGTATACCTCCAATTTTTTAAAAAGTATCTAATCTATCAAGTTCCTCTTTTCTATGTTCTTGTTTTTCCTTTAGATTTTTAATATCTTGGCTCTTCATATGATCCTCATTATTATTCAAGTAACCCTCTGAAAATTCATAATTTCTCTTGAGATTATCCACTTCCTTTTCATTTCTAGATTCATCACCAAGAATATTATTTTTTAAGTTACTTATTTCTTCATCTCTGATATTCTGAAGTCTTCTAGCTGATTTTAATTTTTCATCGCCTTTTTCATCAGAATATTCTTCTAAGTGACGCTCTGTTCTTTCTCTTTTTTCAACTACGTTAATTAGGCTTTCAATCTTATTTTCAGTTTCCTCTTTATTCCCAGCTCTCTTATCATTCATTTGTAAGAACCTCCTCATAATTTAATTATTATTATTATGACCTCATAATAATATTTAATACTACTACTCAAAGTTAAATTGTTCCAGTATAATATTAAAGAGAGATAGTTTTTATGGAAGGTTTTGATCAAATGAAGAAAAAACTTAATTTAGATAAAACAATAATTATGGCTGTTATATTAAACCTAGTTCAACTAGGTACGATAGTTGGAATAATAGTATATTTTTATATATTTAATCATGGTGATGTTGTAAAAACTGAGTTTTATAGCTGGTATATTCTTTTTGTGATTTTCATTTTGATGGTAATGCTTAATTGCTTTTTAACTATAAGGGATATACAATCTCTTAGACACTCAGACCTTCATTATAATATGATTAAAAATACACTAGAGGAGCTTCAAAGTTTAAACACTACTTTAAGAGCTCAAAGGCATGATTTTATGAATCATCTTCAAGTGGTTTATGGACTAATGGAGATGGAGGATTATAAAGAAGCTACTGAATATATTGAAACAGTATATAATGATATACAAAAGGTTAATCAGGTATTAAGAACTGCTAATCCGGCAGTTAATGCACTTTTGCAGGCAAAGGTACTATTTGCTGAGAAACGAGGCATAACAACAAAGTTAAAAATAACCACACAACTTAAAGATTTAAAAGTTCCCGCTTGGGAATTTTGTAGAATATTAGGTAATATTATAGATAATGCTATTTATGCACTCCAAGAGAAGGACGGCTTTAGACTCATTGAAGTGGAACTTTTTGAAGATTTAAAGAACTATGGTTTCAGAATTAGAAATAATGGTGGTAAAATTCCGGAAAACCTAATTAGCAAAATATTTGAGGTTGGGATTACTACAAAGGGAGATAAAGGGGACGGAATGGGACTTGCAATTGTTAAAGAATTAATTGAGGAATATAATGGACAAATAAGTGTAAAAAGTGATGATGAATATACTTTCTTTGAAGGTTCAGTTATAAGATAAGAGTTTAAAACGCTGAAAGTGACAGTTTAATCCTAGAAGTGTACCTTTAAGCAAGTATGTATATATAAATAAGTATAAACTAGGTATTATAGTATTAAAGTATAAACAGGGGGTGAAGGGTATGGAAGCTGTAGACGTAAATATGATTGCAATATTCTGTTTTGCATTTGGTTTTATATTAATGGTAATTGAAATATTTCATCCGGGTTTTGGAATATTCGGGATATTCGGTGGGATACTTCTTATTGTTGGTATTGTATTAATGGCTAAAACCTTAATGGAAGCTATAATTATGTTTATAGTAATATTGGCACTATTAGGTTTTATTTTTGCTATTGCGATACAGTCAGCATCTAAAGGAAGGCTTTCAAAGATATTAATATTACATTCTGAGCAGAAGAAAGAGACAGGGTATATAGGTACAGAAGATTTAAACTATTTTTTAGATGTGGAAGGGGAAGCCTTGACAATACTAAGACCTGCAGGAACTGCGAACTTAAAAGGTGTTAATGTTGATGTAGTAACCGAGGGGGATTTTATTTCTAAAGGTGAAAAGGTTAAAGTTATTAAAGTTCAAGGTAGACGTATAGTTGTAAGAAAAATTTAATTAAAGGAGTGGTATTAAATGCCTAGCATTACTGTTTTCATTATTTTAGGAATCGTCGTAGTATTTTTAGCATTATTTTTTAGTTATGTGCCTGTGGGGTTATGGATATCAGCACTAGCAGCAAATGTAAAAGTAAGTATGTTTAATTTAATTGGTATGAGATTAAGAAGAGTTACTCCAAGTAAAATTGTATTCCCACTTATTAAAGCTGTTAAAGGTGGAATAAAGGTTAATGTAAATGAACTAGAGGCTCATTACTTGGCTGGAGGTAACGTGGATAGGGTAATTGATGCACTAATTGCAGCTCATAGAGCAGACATGAATTTACCTTTTGAAAGAGCAGCTGCTATTGATTTAGCTGGCAGAGATGTACTCGAAGCGGTTAAGATGAGCGTTACACCTAGAGTAATTGAGACTCAAAATGTATCAGGAGTTGCAAAGGATGGTATTGAACTTTTAGCCTCGGCAAGAGTTACTGTACGAGCTAATTTAGATAGACTTATTGGTGGTGCTGGTGAAGCAACAGTGCTTGCTAGGGTAGGTGAAGGTATTGTTACGACTGTTGGTACTTCCGCCTCCCATAAAGAAGTTCTTGAAAATCCAGATAAAATTTCAAGAATAGTTTTGGCAAAAGGACTTGATGCAGGTACTGCCTTCGAGATTCTTTCCATCGATATTGCTGACGTTGATGTAGGTAGAAATATAGGTGCTAATCTTCAAACCCTTCAAGCGGAAGCTGATAAAAAAATTGCACAGGCTAAGGCTGAGGAAAGAAGAGCCATGGCTGTAGCAAGGGAACAAGAAATGAGAGCTGCTGTTGTTGAAGCAGAGGCTGAAATTCCAAGGGCTATAGCAGCTGCATTACGTGAAGGTAAAATGGGAGTTATGGATTACTATGACATGAAGAATTTAATGGCTGACACCGAGATGAGAGATTCTATTTCAAAGGTAGGTCAGACTCAGGTTCCGGCTAAGACAACTAAGTCCCCAGATAATTCATCTAGTTCTGATCAGGTTTAGATCATGGAAAATCGAATTAATAGTGATGAAAAAAAATCTCTCATCGATTTAACCTTTAATAAAAATAATAGCTTATTACAGGCAATATTAAATGTTGATGTATTTGGAAAACCAAAGTGTAAAACTAGAAGGAGAAGAGTTTATGGAGCTAAAAGTAATAATAGGCGATGATGATAGTGGCATAAGACTTGTCCTTAAAAAAGCTATAGAAAAGGTAGAAGGCTTTAACTTAATCGGAGAGGCAGCCGATGGTGAAGCTGCCTTTTCTCTTTTTCAATCACTTAAACCGGATATAGTTTTCTTAGACGTTGAAATGCCAAAGCTTACAGGACTTGAAGTGGCAACGAAAATAATGGATATGGACCCTAAAACAAAGATAATATTTGCTACAGCACATGAAGAATATATGCCTGAAGCCTTTCAAGTATATGCTTTTGATTACTTAGTTAAACCTTTTAAAATTGAAAGAGTTTTTCAAAGTTTAGAACGAATAAAAGCGCTTAATATACACGTTGAAGATGTGACTATGAACAAAATTATAAGGCATGAAAAAGTTTTAGACAAGTTACTTATTAAAAACAAAGAGGGTATAAGTTTTGTTGATATGAAGGATATAATAATTATTCAAAGAGAAGATAGAAGTACAGTAATATATACAAAGGATAATAGTTATATTACTTCAGAGGGACTAAGTGAATTGGAAGAAAGACTAGATGAGGCAATGTTCTTAAGAAGTCATAAATCTTATATAATTAACTTATCTATGATAACAAATATATATCCCTATGGACGCTGGACTTACTGTATTAAACTAAAAAATACTAGTAAAGATGCGCTGATTACTCATGATAAGTATGATGAGTTAAAAGATAGATTTGGAATGTAATAAGATTAAAAGGAGCATAGGCTCCTTTTTTATTTGACTAATTAAGCAAAACGCAATATATGAGAAGTACTGAGCAATTCATGGGGAGTAATTAAAATTATAATGTTATAAAATAGTAAATGTAAACGTTAAATAATTTGTAGAAATAAGTTTAATATAGCTCATATTTTAATTTAGAAGGGAAGGTAATTTTATGAAAAAGAAATTAAAGGTTGCAATAATAGGTTGTGGTGGTATAGCTAATGGAAAACATATGCCAAGCTTAGCTAAGATAGCTGAAATAGAAATGGTAGCTTTTTGTGACATAGAATTAGAAAAAGCAGAAGTGGCTGCAAAAAAGTATGGTAATGAAGACGCTAAGGTTTATACAGACTATAAAGAGCTTTTAAAGGATAAAGATATTGATGTAGTTCATGTATGTACACCTAATAGATCCCATAGCTTTATAACTATAGATGTATTAGAAGCAGGGAAACATGTTATGTGTGAAAAGCCAATGGCCATAAATTCAGCTGAAGCAAGAACAATGTTAGAGGCTGCAAAGAGAACCGGTAAAAAGCTTACTATCGGTTATCAAAACAGATTTAGAGGGGACTCTAAATATCTTAAGACTAGCTGTGAAAATGGAGACTTGGGAGATATATATTTTGCAAAGGCTCATGCTATAAGAAGAAGAGCAGTTCCAACCTGGGGAGTGTTTTTAAATGAATTTGAGCAAGGTGGAGGACCTTTAATTGATATTGGAACTCATGCCTTAGATTTAACTCTTTGGATGTTAGATAATTATAAACCTAAATATGTTGTGGGAAGTGTATATCATAAGCTAAGTAAAAGAGAAAACGCTGCTAATGCATGGGGACCTTGGGATCCAAGTAAATTCACAGTGGAAGATTCTGCCTTCGGTTTTATTACTATGGAAAATGGCGCTACTATAGTGCTAGAGTCAAGTTGGGCATTAAATAGTCTTGAAGTTGGTGAAGCACAGACAACTCTTTGTGGAACAGAGGGTGGAGCTGATATGAGGGATGGTCTTAGAATAAATGGAGAAAAGCTAAGTAGACTTTATGAAACTAAAGTGGATTTTAGTTCAAGTGGAGTTGCATTCAATGAAGGCACCTCTGAAGAACCATCAGATGTTGAGGCTAGACTATGGATTGATTGTATTTTATATGACAAGGAACCAATAGTAAAACCTGAGCAGGCTTTAGTGGTTACAGAAATACTAGAAGCAATATATGAGTCTTCTAAAACAGGAGAACCAATTTATTTTAACAAATAAAAGGACGTGAATATTATGAGTTTACCTATAGGACTTCAATTATATAGCATTAAGGATGAGATAGAAAAAAACTTTATAGAAGCTTTAAAGAAAGTAGCTAAAATAGGTTATAGCGGAGTAGAATTTGCGGGTTACGGTGGGTTATCTAGTTCAGAACTCAAAAACTTGCTTCAGGAGTTAGGTCTTAAGGCTTGTGGAAGCCATGTAAGTTTAGGTCTACTAATAAATGATATTGACAGTGTAATAGAATATAACTTAGAAATTGGTAATCCATATATAATATGCCCTAATGCTGAATATAATAGCAAGGAAGATTTTGAAAAGATGGCAGAAACATTAAATAGGTTAGGTATAAAATGCAAAGCAAAGGGAATACTTCTAGGTTACCATAATCATGGCCATGAATTTCAAGAGTTTCAGGGCGAGTATGGTTTAGATATTATATACAAGAACACTGATAGGGATCTAGTAAAAGCCGAAATAGATACTTATTGGGTGCAACATGCAGGGTTAAATCCAGTGGAGTTTATGAAAAAGTATGCAGGTCGGTGTGATCTTATTCATATAAAGGACATGGAAATAGTTAATGGGGAAAAGCGTTCAACTGAGATTGGCAATGGAATTATAAATATTAAAGCTATAATTAACGAGGCTGAAGATCAGGGTACTAAATGGCTCATTGTGGAACAAGAATTTTTCAATAAATCTTCTATAGAAAGCGTAGAGCTAGGATATAAAAATTTATTAAAATTAGTTGAGGGGTGTAATTGATATGTATATAGGATTTTTAACAGGTTGTCTTGGAGGACTTCCTCTAAAGGAAAAAGCAAAATGGGCAAGTGAGCAGGGTTTTAAAGCTTTAGAACTTTCTTGTTGGCCAAGGACTAATAGTAGGGATTATTCAGGTAGTGAGATAGATGTAACTAATTTCACTGAGACAGAGGCAGAAGAAATTAAGTCATATTTTAAGGAATATGGACTTACAATATCTTCAATTGCTTATTATGATAATAATTTAGATAAAGATTTTGAAAAAAGGAGAGTTATAAACCAGCATTTTAAAAAGTGTGTGGATGCAGCGGTGTTGCTAGGAGTTCCTGCTGTGGGTACCTTTGTAGGACGTAATATAAATAAATCTATAGAGGAAAATTTTCAGGATTTTGAAGTTGTTTTCAAAGATTTAGTGAACTACGCTGAGGAAAGAGGCATAAAGGTAGTAATTGAGAATTGTCCTATGACTGGATGGCAAGTAAAGGGTTTACCAGGAACCATCTCCTTTACACCAGAATTATGGAGAGAAATGTTTAAAAGAGTGCCAAATAAGAATTTTGGATTAAATTACGATCCTTCTCACTTACATGCTATGTTAGTAGACTATATAACCCCGGTAAAGGAATTTAAGGATAGAATATTCCATGTACATGCAAAGGATACAGAAGTATTTGAAGACAAATTAAAGGTTTATGGAGTATATGATAAGCAGTTAAATGTTGGCTCAGAGGAATTTGGATACTGGAGGTACAGAATGCCAGGGCTAGGACAGATTAATTGGGGAAGATTTGTTGATGAATTAAAGGCAATTGGTTATGAGGGTGTAGTGAGTATCGAACATGAAGATCCACTATATGAAGGTAGTGAAGAAAAGGTTAAGGCTGGTTTAAAGCTTGGAATAGAGTATTTAGAAAAATTGATTTAAGATTGTTTAGGAGCTGTAGATATGAAAATATTAAAGGTAGCTATTATCGGGTGTGGAAATATATTTCCTATGCATGCCCAATCAATAAAAGTAGTTAATAATGCAACTCTTGTTGCTGTTTG
>JACMJL010000291.1 GCA_014380625.1 Clostridiaceae bacterium | reverse complement strand
ACACCGCTTCCGCTAATTGTAAGTGTTTGACCAGGATAAACTTGTATCCATTTGCTAGTTTTATATAGCTTATTATTATTATTTAACACTTCTTTAGTTTCATCATTTATGGTGCCTAACTCATAACTACCATTATATATATTTTTACCATATGCCTTAATAGTAACAGGTCCAGTATTATTCTTTATTTCAAGTCTACACACCCCTTTCTTTGATATATTTGTTTGAAATATCTTGTAATTGTTATTGATCATTACAGATGCTGAATTCTCTATATTCAATTCTTTATTTACTTCATTTTTACTTTCTAAACTAGTAGCATAGACTTCATTTTCATTAGGGCCGGAAAATGTACATATATTACAAAAGATGCAGAATATAATGCACATACATATTTTTTTTCGTTTTATCATTCTTAACACTCCTTGATTTTAATTTTAATATATTATTATCCAAGCAAAACCTCACTTAGCTTTTTATAATGCAAATCACTATTATAATATTTCTCAGCTTTTTCTCTGGCATTTTTCCCATATTCGATTATTAGTTCACTATTTGAATTTAATAAATTTATTTTATCTGCTAAATCTAATGCGTTTTTCGGCTCAAAAAGTAGACCATTTATCCCATCATCTACTACTTCAGGTAAGCTTCCAAAATTTGATGCAATAGCAGGTTTCCCGTGTGCAAAAGCTTCTAACAAAACATTTGGCATATTGTCATACCAAATTGATGGAACTACTAAAAATTTAGCATTACTTATTAGTAAATCTAAATCTTTACCCGACTTAAATCCCAGCAATTCTACATTATTTAAATTATTTGAAGTAATAATGTTTTGTATGTTTTCCATTTCACCATCGCTTGCCTCTCCTACAACCTTTAAAATTAGTGATTTATCTTCTATATACTTCATGGCTTTTATAGCATACTCTACGCCCTTTTCTTTATTCAACCTTCCCAAATACAAAATATAGCTGTCGTGTGCATATTTTGCGTCAATTTTTGACGTATCAATAAAAGTCGGGATATGGATGACTTTTTTTTCATCAAACCCAAATTCAATAAGCTTTAACCTTAAGAATGCTGAAGGAGCTACAAAATAATCAACTAAATCATATATTTTTATTATTCTATGAAATTGCATTGACATAACTCTTATTATTGATGCAACTTTAGAATTCTGCACGCAATTATAATGTATCGCATTAACTAGTGAACCTTGCAAGCAATTCTCACATACATTTCCTTCGCGTAGGAAGTCAAATCTCGGGCACATTAAAAAGAAATCTGATAATCTGACCACAACTTTCTTGCCAGAATTTTTTGCCGCCCTTATTACACTGGGTGATAATTTATTAATATGGTGAAGTATATATATAGCATCAGGCTTTTCCATATCAATTTCATATTCTAAAGCTCTTTTAACTTCAGGAGAGTAAAAGCTCCTACTGAGCATTTTAAAAACTGTTTGAGGAGTTTTTTTATACTCATTAAAATAAACAGCATTTTGCCCTCCTATTGGTTTGACAAAGTATTTCTTGTATTCAGTCTCAATATTTTTATCACTCGTAACTGAAAAAGGAACCACTGAATGGCCCCTTTGCTCAAATACTTTTTTTATGTTAAACATATACTTTTCTGGACCACCTGAAACAAAATATCTATAGTTTATCAGTAATATTTTACTCATTTTTAGCCTCCAAATTGGTCAAATTTTTATTGGTCAAATTCTTTAATTCACTAATAAAATTAAAAAAATACTTTTTTTCAGTTTCTACAAAAGATTTCATTTTACTAATATTGGGTGTCTTTATACTTAATTCAATTTGATTAAAAGCATTTTCCCATTGGAAGGAAGGATGCTTAAGATTAAAGTAATTCTCTAACATACTAGCCCTCTTAAGTAAATCCTTGATTTTACTTTCATATAGTACCGATGACTCTTCCACATCGATAGATATAAAAGGAGTATTATTAATAATTGAGAAAACTGTGCAATGAAAGAAATTAGTTACGCTAATACTAAAAAACCTAAATACATGAGCCCATTCAAAGGGGTCTAAGTCATATAAAAAAGCATTACAATATTTGGTATTAACATATAGTGATACAATCTGATAACTTCCACTATATCTATCAAATATTTTTTTGCAAATATTATCGTCTGTACACATTAGTGCCATTATTGGCTCATTTAAATCCAACTTGTACTTTTTAGAGAGTTTTTCTCTGATTTTATTAATAATAGTAGTATTTGATTTGCAATCGAACATAAATGTTGGGTCACTATTTTTTTTGATATTTAAATTTTTATCAATCATTCTTAGCTGCTCAAGAGTATTTTGGTCTCTTACACCTATATAAGCATATTTACTTAGTGAATCCCTGATATATTCTTTTTTTACCTGCTCTATTTTATCAAAGCGAGTTCTGTTAGCAGATGCTGCATAACTCACCTTTAGACAGTTCAAATCTTGATTTAGCCAATATATATTGGGGAATCCCCTTAATTTATTTATTTTCCATACCTCATCACTACCAACAATTATTACATCATATCTGTTAGTAAAAAATTTATTAGCCTTATTAAATTTATTTGAAATAAATTTTTCCTTTGATATAGGTAATTTATTATATAATGCTTTTTTGAAATTTAAATATTTTACTATACTTTTATGCATTTGAGTAACTGGTCTTGATACGATATTAAATAGAAATTTTAGTTCTACATTAGTCATATTGTAATCTATAATTTCCACTTCGAAATCAGTATAGCTTTTTAAAGCTGTAGCCAAGCTATAACTTTGAAGAAATGAGCCATAATTAATACTTCGATGAAATGTTAGAATGCCTATTTTAATCATACCTTTTACCGCCTTTATTATATTAATAATTAATTCCTTGCTCTCTTTTATTGAGTTTAGTTAATATTTTCTTTTTAGTACTTTTAAAATCCTCGATTGAAGGTAGAATAGTGTTTATAAAGTTTAGACTGTATTGTTTGCAAAATATACCCATAAACAATATTCCGCATATATTATAAGAGATAACAGACGATGCCGCTGAACCTTGTATCCCAAATCGAGGTGCCAGTAGGAAATTAAGAATAATATTCGTTATAGCAGAAACTGCTAGTACACATAAACTTATCTTTTGTTTTCCTGTTGCAATGAAAAGTGGGTAAACCATCTTAAAAAAGACCATGCCTAATATGCCTGAAAATAAAATAATCGTAACAGAATATGCTCCCACAAATTCTGTGCCAAATAGTATGAAGAGCAGCGGTTTTCCCAGAAGTGCGATTGCTATAAACATTAGTATGGTTATGACAACATTTAACTTTATACACATTTTAATATCTTTTATATCATCATTTCTTGCATTCTTTGAAAAAAGAACTTCTTTAAATGCATCCGAAATAAGCCATCCCTGTTCAGCCAGAACTGCACCCACACTATATAATCCTATTTGTTCATAGTTAGTAAACAATTTTAATATCAGTATATCTACCTTATAGTTAAATGTTAGCATTAAGAGTGAAAGCATAGAAATAAAGCCTACACTTATTGATTCAGAAAGTAACTTTAAGTCTATTAATCTAATATTTATTTTTATCCCAAACAAAATTATAGCAAAAAGTACTTGCATTATAGACTTTATGTACATCAAACATAAAATTATATATATGTTTTGCCAGGAGGTAAAAAATACAATAAGTAACCCTATTGAATAAGTAATTTCTATATATATATTAATTCTATTTCGCAAGTTTATATTTTCTACCATTACGATAAAATTTACTTGCTTATTAATAACCATAAAAGGGATTAAGGTAAATACTACTATAAGCTGTTGTTTATCTCTAAAAATAATACATAGTACTATTGATATGATCAAATACAGAACCAACTGGAAAAATACATTATTAGTATATTTTGTTTGAATATTTGATATGTCTTTTCTTTTAAAGAACGGATATGATTGGTAAATACCTAGGTTTAAGAACATTGTAACTAAATTTACTATATTCAAAATATATGCATATTCTCCTCTCAAGGTTGGCCCTAAGAGTCTATTTATAAAAACCATATTTAACACACCTAAAAATGCAATAATGATTTTCGAAGTGACCGAATAAAAATATTGGTTCTTTAATATAGTCTTTATCATATGCTATCATACTCCTTGAACCACCTAACAAAGTTTTGTAGTCCTTCTTCTATAGAAACTTTTGGTTTAAAATTAATGTACTCCATTAAATCATCTACATCAGCATATGTAATAGGAACATCTCCGTGCTGCATAGGCAAATTCTCTCTTATAACTTTCTTGCCCATATACTTTTCCATTAGAGAAATCATATATTCTAGCTCAACTGGTCTGTTATTCCCAATATTAAAAAGCTTGTAAGGTGCATAGCTTGTGGCAGGGTCTGCAGTTAATCTGTTCCAGCTATCATTGGGTTTTGGAGCTCCTTTTAAAATTAATCTTGTAATTCCCTCAACTATATCATCTATATATGTAAAGTCTCGTTTCATTCTACCGTAATTAAAAACCTTTATTGTTTTTTCATCTTTTATTGCATTGGCAAAAAGAAAATATGCCATATCTGGCCTTCCGTATGGTCCATATACTGTGAAAAAGCGAAGTCCAGTAACGGGTAAATTGTATAGACTCGAGTATGCATGAGCCATGAGCTCATTAGATTTCTTAGTTGCTGCATACAGACTCACTGGATGATCAACATTGTCATGAATGCTAAATGGTACTTTTTCATTGGCTCCATATACTGAACTGGAGGAAGCGTATATCAAATGCTCAATTTTATGGTATCTGCAACATTCCAATATATTGAGAAAGCCTACTATATTCGAATCTATATAAACCCTTGGATTCTCAATGCTATATCTCACACCAGCTTGGGCTGCAAGATTTACTACACAATCAAATTGGTTATCATTAAAAATATTTTCTATTGCGTCCTTATCATCTAGGCCGCATACCTTTAGTGTATAGTTCGAATATGCTTTTAATATGTCTGTCCTGTGTTTTTTTAACTCAACGCAATAGTAATTGTTTAAATTATCTATCCCCACTACCTCGTATCCATCCATTAAAAGTCTTTTTGCCAAATGCATCCCAATAAACCCAGCACAGCCTGTAACAAGTATTTTACTCATATGTATCCCTCTCTAATTTTATTAATAAGCATTATATTGATATAGTTACTTTTTGTAATTTATTATCTTCTAAATATTTAATATCAGAATTACTAATATGAATATCCCTAACTTGAGATCTTATAGAATATACTAGTCCCAAGGTGATCCAGAATGTTTCTATGTAGAAATTATTATTTGTTAAGTTATACATTAAAGTAGCAGTATAGGCTAATATAATAAAATAATATATTGATTTTCCTGATGTTATTATCTTATCTACATATTTAATCTTAAAATAATAAAAAATGGGGCTAAATAATAAAAGAACATTTGATAATAATCCAATCATTCCCTGCTCAGACCATATCTGAAGTATAAAATTATGCACATTAACTGCATTTGTCTTTGCAATGCCAAATCTATAAAATTCATATCCATATGAATCATAGCTAAATGCCATATTACCAAGTCCAATTCCTGTGAGTATATTGTTAAATCCCGTTTTGAAAGCAATTATCCAAATTGCAAAATGGTATTTCGAAGACTGCTCTTCTGTATTAAATGTTTCCAATAATCTCTCTTGCACATTTGTAAATAAATTTAATATCAAAGCGCACAATAAAGTTATTGCTACTATTATTACAAAATTCTTAATTTGATTCTTGCTCATCACTGAAAGTAAATGTACAGCAATGAAGATTAATATACCCACCCTTGAATATGTAATTACCATTGTTATTAGATTCGCTATAAGTAACAAGTAAAAAAATATTTTCTTTTTACCAGTTATTGTTCTTATAAAATAATTAACGAATAGTGATTGAATCAATATTTGATTTGCAATGGCGGTTGCTCCTAATCCTAAAACTCCATTTAACCTCAATATTTCGTTTCCTGATTCCACAAGTATGTTAGTACTAAACAAATTATTATTTACATATATTGCTCCATTTGATGAAAGAATAAATGATGGAACTATAACCTTTCCCGAAATATAACTTAAAATACAAATAGTAACTAAGAAAAAATTGGCAAGAATCATCGTTTTTACTATTTTGTTAAAGAAGTTAATGTCTTTCGACTTATAATATATCGTGTACATAAGTATAAATAAATATATGTATTGGAAGAGCTCTTTTATTGACCGATTAATATTAATAGAGAATAGACATGAGAAAATAGCCACCGATATGTATAGCATAAAAATTGAGTTTGAAATTTTATTTGTATATGCACTATTTTTAACAATTAGCAGCTCTTTATTTGCTGCTTTTTTTATCATTAAAGTAACAAATATTGCCAACCATAGTACTTCAATTAACTTAAAATCGGCTATGTTAGTCTTGTATATTAATATAGTTGAAAAAGGAGACATAAAAATCGAAAACAAAATAATGTTATCAAAATTAATTATTTTATTCATATTTTCTCTCCTAAAAATATTAATTTAGTTATTTTAATTCTTGTTAATATCAACTCGCCAATAATTAAAGGTACTATAAAACCAACTGAAAAGGTTATAGCTATTGAAATTACTATATTTAGCCTAGTATACATTGTTAATCCTGTAATTAAAATTAGAACAATATATGGATTGTGTATATAATATATAATCGAAGTTCTTTTTCCTATATAATTAAAAACTCTATAGAACCAGGAATTATTATATTTAGATAGACTATATAAAACAAAAACTGCTAATAATGCACATATGATTTTTAAGCTATAGCTAATTATGCCATTAGAGTTTATATATAGTATAAAAACAAAAGCATATAACCCTAATAGTATTATGCTTAACACTTTATTGGCTTTAAAGCTTATATCTTTAATATAAATACCAATAAAAGTACCTATTTCATAATAAATCCACATAACCAAAAACCTTTTTAATACAAACATCTCATCTTTTAAATAAATATTTGCTGAAAACCCTAGGCAAAGTACAATTATAATTAAAAATATATTTGTGGCTTTTTTATCAATAAAGCTATGAATAAGATATGATACGATGTAAATAATAAATAAAATGTAAACAAACCACAAAGCATTCCCAGTTCTCACATTATAAATTAATATGTCGGAAAATAAATAAATTGGATTTAGACTTATATCTTCAGGTATTGAGATAATATTCAAATTATTTAGCAAGAAATAAAATGTGTATAAAATAATCGACCAAGCAAAATATGGTATTAATAATCTTCTTACTTGATGAAAGCTAAACTTTTTT
>JACMJL010000290.1 GCA_014380625.1 Clostridiaceae bacterium | reverse complement strand
GTTCCCATATATGATACTCTATTTGCAATAGTTAGAAGAAAAATTAATGGCAAACCAATTTCTATGGCAGATAAGGGTCATTTGCATCATAGACTTTTGGATATGGGTCTGTCACAGCGACAATCTGTAATAATTATGTACTTAATTAGTGCTTTCCTTGGCGGAATAGCAATTATTGCAATGCAAATAAATCCAAGGAATTCTTATTTATTGCTGGGATTTGTAATTATAATATTTGTACTCATTGCTTGGAAATATAATTTTTTTAAGCATAAAGAATAAAATTATTGATTGAAATAATGGAGGAAATATAATGAATAAAATCAAAGTAATAACGATTTTTGGAACTAGACCAGAAGCAATAAAAATGGCTCCATTGGTAAAGGAACTTCAAAATAGAGAGAATATTCAGGTGAAGGTATGTGTTACTGCTCAACACAGGGAGATGCTTGACCAAGTATTAACCTTGTTTCAAATCGTACCTGAATTTGATCTGGATATAATGAAGAAAAAACAAAGCTTAACTGGGATAACTACAAGAATAATTAGAGGATTAGATGAGCTTTTTGAAGTTGAGAAGCCTGATTTAATTTTAGTACATGGCGATACAACCACAACATTTGCTGGGGCATTAGCTGCTTTTTATAAACAAATAAAAGTTGGTCATGTTGAAGCTGGACTAAGGACTTTTGATAAATATTTCCCTTTCCCAGAAGAGATGAACAGAAAGCTTACTGGAGCCATAGCTGATTTACATTTTGCTCCAACTATGAGTTCTAAAAATAACTTGCTTCGAGAGGGTGTATGTGAAAGTGATATCTACCTTACAGGAAATACTGTAATTGATGCAATGAAATATACAGTTGAAGAAGATTATAAATTTAAAAACAAAATATTGAAGAAAATTAATTTTAATGATAAAAAGGTTATTATGGTAACTGCACATAGAAGAGAGAACTGGGGCGAGGGGATACTTAACATTTGTAAAGCCCTAAAACATATTGTTTTAGAAAATGAAACAGTAGAGATAGTGTACTTAGTACATTTAAACCCAGTGGTGAAGGACATGGTTCACAATGAATTAGAGGGTTTAAAGCAAGTTCATTTACTTCCTCCTTTAGACACAAAAGAAACTCATAATCTTATGAATAGAAGTTTTTTAGTCATGACAGATTCCGGGGGACTTCAAGAAGAAGCACCACATCTTGGAAAGCCTGTACTAGTGCTTAGAGACTCCACAGAAAGACCTGAGGCTGTTGAGGCTGGAACTGTTAAATTAGTTGGTACAGACATGGATAAGATAATTGAATGTACCAACCTACTGATTAACAACAGTGAAGAATATATAAAAATGAGTAAGGCTATTAACCCTTATGGAGACGGAACTGCCTCAGTAAAAATAGCTGATGCTATACAGGAATATTTTAAAAAATAATACTGCAGAGTTGCTCAGGAATCTCTGAGCAACTCTGTATTTATATTAGGCATCATAAGTATAAAGTAAAGAATATCTTTAATAAGGCTGTTAGCGTAATTATTCGTAAGCTTCATCAGAACGCCAATAGTAAGGTGGATAAGGTGGATAGTAAGGTGGATAGTAAGGTGGATAATAGGGTTGATAATATGGATAGTAATAAGGACGACGGCGACGACGGCGAGGTCTTTGTCTTATTGTAGTCGAGTCAAATTCCTGTTCTTCATCTTGCCTATATGGACATTCTGTTCCTGTATGAGGACAAATATCCCCATCCCATTGTGATGAATTAGGTATTGGGTTTTCTAAATACATATTTTCATTTTGTTGCGTCTCTCTGTAGGACATTTACAAACCTCCATTTACTTATCTACATTAGTTATAATATGCATTATTTAAAATAGTGTTATAAAAAATCATCTATGACATTGTGTTTTTTTTAACATAATCAGTTGATAAAATCCTTTTTTATGGGTATAATTAAATAGTTGTCAGAAAACATTGAATATAAAGTTATTAATTGTTTATAAAATTTAAATAATAAACTTGGAGGCGAATTAAATGAGAGAAGTAGTTATTGTAAGTGCAGTTAGAACTGCTATTGGATCCTTTGGTGGAGCTTTAAAAGATGTACCAGCAGTTGATTTAGGAGCACTAGTTATTAAAGAAGCTGTAAGTAGAGCTGGGGTAAAACCTGAACTAGTTGATGAAGTTATTATGGGTAATGTATTACAGGCAGGACTTGGACAAAATCCGGCAAGACAAGCAGCTGTTAAATCTGGTTTACCAATTGAAATTCCTGCAATGACCATTAATAAAGTTTGCGGATCAGGATTAAGAGCAGTATCCCTAGCGTCACAGATGATAAGATCTGGAGATGTTGATATAGTTGTAGCAGGTGGTATGGAAAACATGTCCAGAGCTCCATATATCAGTAATACTGAAAGATGGGGATCAAGAATGGGAAATACACAACTAATTGATGAAATGATTAATGATGGACTTTGGGATTCCTTTAATCAATATCATATGGGTGTTACCGCAGAAAACATAGCAGAACAGTGGGGCATAACTAGAGAAGAGCAGGATCAATTTGCAGTTAATTCACAAAACAAAGCAGAAGTTGCAATTAAAGCTGGAAAGTTTAAAGATGAAATTGTTCCAGTAGTTATAAAGACTAAAAAAGGTGAAGTTGTATTTGACACAGATGAGTTTCCAAGGTTTGGAGCTACTATAGAGGGTTTAGCGAAACTTAGACCAGCTTTTAAAAAAGATGGAACAGTTACAGCAGCTAATTCTTCAGGCATTAATGATTGTGCTGCCGCTTTTGTAATAATGAGTGCTGAAAAAGCAGCTGAGCTTGGAATAAAGCCATTAGCTAAAATAGTTTCTAATGGATCCAAGGGGTTAGAGCCATCAATAATGGGATATGGACCTTTCCATGCAACAAAGAAGGCCTTGGCAAAAGCAAATCTTACAGTTGATGATCTAGATTTAATTGAGGCAAATGAAGCTTTTGCAGCACAAAGTCTTGCTGTAGCAAAAGATCTTAAATTTGATATGAATAAAGTTAATGTAAATGGTGGAGCTATAGCACTAGGACACCCAATTGGAGGTTCGGGAGCTAGAATTCTTGTTACTCTCATCCATGAGATGGAAAAGAGAGATGCAAAGAGAGGCCTTGCAACCTTATGTATAGGTGGCGGAATGGGAACAGCTCTTATCATTGAAAGATAAATTATAAAAAGAGAGGCAGTGCCTCTTTTTTTTTGTATAGATATCTATATAAAATCGGTGCAAATTGACAAGATAATGAGGTATACAGAATTATAATTGTCAAAGGACCCATGAGTTGTAGTATTTGACGAAAAGTGGACAGAAATAATGAAAATTTTGTTTTTAATTGTTAATATAATAGTATATAATTAATTATCAAGTGCACAATTGGAGGATAGTTATGGATGACCTTAAGTATATGTATAAAAAGGTAGGTATCTATTCTTTATACGTATTGGTAACTTTATCAATTATATTAGGGTTTATTAATTTTAAATTTATATTGCCTTATATATTAGGGTTAGCAGTAGGAATAGGTAATTTAATTATAAGTGGAATAGTAACTAGCAATACTTTAGTAAAAAACAAAGTAAACCTATTAATTCATTTTGGATTTATTTTTAAAATTTTTACCTCAAGTATTATAGGAATAATACTTTTTACATATAATAAACATTATCTTATTGTGTATATGAGTGGATATATTTCTCATTTTATTCCTATAGCTTTATATACATTTAGCTTAAAGGATGATTGAAAGGGAGTGAAGTATATAATTTATAGGGTCAAAGTAGTATGACTGTGTGGTTTCTAATTATATCTTATAGTATTAGTTCTTTTTGGCACTAATATTAAAATCATTGAAGGGAAGTGATTTATATGGAGGAATATGCCCCACTGTTTGAGTTTCATTTGTTTGGGTATAATCTAGAGTTCCCTGTTAACATAGTAATTGAATGGGCCATAATTGCTGTAATTGCAATTATAGCTATCTATTTAACTAGTAATTTAAAAAAGGTACCAGATAAAAGACAAAGTGTAGCTGAGACTATAGTAGTAACTTTAAATAATCTTGTTAAAGAAGTAGTTGGTGAAAAGTTTTTAAACATTGTTCCTTACATAGGAACGGTAGCAATTTTCTTGTTATTTATGAATTTAACAGGACTTTTTGGTTTTGAACCACCCACTAAAAGTTATGGAGTGGCATTGGGTATGGCTCTTATCTCTTTTTTAGTAATACAAGGATATACTATTAAAAAGATTGGATTAATTCATTACGCAATAGGATATACAAAACCGATTTTTGTTATAACGCCACTAAATATCTTAGAGAGAGTAATAGTGCCTCTTTCACTAAGTCTCAGACTTTTTGGTAACATGATGGCATCAGTTGTAATCATGGGTATAGTATATGAAGGTCTAAGGAGTATGGGTTGGGGTTATCAAATCGGAATTCCAATCTTCGTAAGTCTTTATTTCGATATTTTTGATGGTGCACTTCAGATGATTATATTTACAATGTTAACTATGATAAATATTAAAATTATTTCAGATCATTAAACAAAATTTGAGGAGGAAAAAAATTATGAATACATCAATAGTACCAGGTTTAATAGGATTAGGAGCAGGATTAGCTGTAATGGTAGGATTAGCAGCGGGAACATCAATCGGAAATGCAACAGGTAAAGCAGTGGAAAGTATAGCAAGGCAGCCAGAAGCTAGTGGTAAAATAACTACTACACTTCTTATAGGTTGTGCATTAGCAGAAGCGACAGCTATTTATGGAATGCTTATAGCATTTTTTCTTATTGGAAAGATTTAGATATAAGCTAATAACATTATCTAAATTTAGGCATTTAAAAAATAAGCCTGAAGGGAGGCTTTTATATTGAAAATACATCCTGTTGATGTTATAGGAACTATGATTAACTTTCTTATACTTTTTCTATTCTTAAGATACAAGTTTTTTGGTAAGGTAAACAATATACTTACAGCAAGAAGTGAAGGTATTAATAATGATATTAACAGTGCAAAAGCTAATAATAAAAAGTCAGAATTATTGAGATTAGAAAATGAAGAAAAGCTAAAAGCTGCTTCAACAGAAGGTAAGAGTATAGTTGAAAACTTCAAGGCAAAAGCCGAGACAATTTCAAAACAAATAGTAGATGAAGCAAATAGTGAAGCACAAAATACACTAGAAAAGGGTAAAAAGGACTTGCAAAGGGAGGTCGACAAAGCTACTGCAGATATTAAATCTCAAGTAGTAGATTTAGCTGTAATGTTATCAGCTAAAGCATTGGGCCAAACTATTGATGAGGAACAACATAGAAAACTTATTGCAGAATTTATTTCTAAGGTAGGTATATAATATGTTTGAGTATTTAGATAGACGATATGCTCTTGCCTATTATCAGGTAGCAGAAGAAAAGGGTAAAGTTGAGGAATACTTGCAAGAACTGAGAGAATTAATTGATCTAATCATTACTAATACTGATATAATTCAACTTACCAACAACCCTCAAATCAGCACTTCAAGAAAAAAGGAACTGATGAAGGATATTTTTACTGACAAAGTAAATGATGATTTAATATCATTTATTAATATCTTGATTGATAAGAAAAGAATTCACACAGCAAGTGGGATTCTAGCTGAAGCAGAAAAAATACACTTGGAAAAGAAAAATACTTTAGTAGCCCATGTTAAGACTGTGATTGCATTAGCTGATACTGAAAAGGAAGAGTTGGTAAGAAAACTAAAAGTGAAATATAATAAAAATATTTTACTGGAGGATGAATTAGATGAAAGTATTATTGGTGGAGTTTATATTAAAATTGGAGATGACATTATTGATGGCACTTTAGAATATAAACTAAATCAAATAAAAGAATTAATGCTAAAAAATAAATTAGAAGTTGTAAAAGAATAGAGGTGAGCCTATGAACATAAAACCAGAAGAAATAACTTCAATTATAAAAAAGCAAATACAAAGTTATGAGAGTAAAATCGAAACTGTAGATTCAGGAACTATCATCCAAATTGGTGATGGAATTGCTAGAATTTATGGATTAGATAATTGTATGCAAAGCGAACTTTTAGAGTTCCCTAATAAGGTTTATGGAATGGCTTTAAACCTTGAGCAGGATAATATAGGCTGTGTTCTTCTTGGATCTGAGGCTGGAATAAAAGAGGGAGACATTGTTAAAAGTACTGGAATGGTTGTGGATGTTCCTGTAGGAGAAGCTATGATTGGCAGAGTTATTAATTCACTTGGTCAACCTATAGATGATAAGGGTCCAATTATTACTACTGAGACTAGACCTATTGAAGTAGTAGCTCCAGGAGTAATTGATAGACAGTCTGTTAAAATACCTCTTCAAACAGGAATTAAGGCAATTGATTCTATGATTCCTATTGGTAGAGGTCAAAGAGAATTGATTATAGGTGACAGACAAACAGGTAAAACTGCTATTGCCACAGATACAATAGTTAATCAAAAGGGCAAAAATGTTATTTGTATTTATGTTGCTATAGGTCAAAAACAGTCTACTGTAGCTCACATTTACAAATCACTAACGGATGTAGGCGCTATGGATTATACTATTATAGTTTCAGCTGCTGCTTCAGATAGTGCTCCTTTACAATTCATTGCTCCATATGCGGGTGTTACAATTGGCGAATATTTCATGAAAAAGGGTCAAGATGTACTTATAGTTTATGATGATCTGTCTAAACACGCCGTTGCCTATAGAACAATGTCATTATTACTTCGTAGACCCCCAGGTAGAGAAGCATACCCAGGTGATGTTTTCTATGTTCATTCAAGACTACTTGAAAGAGCTGCAAAACTTTCAGATAAATTAGGTGGAGGGTCATTAACTGCATTACCTATAATAGAAACGCTTGCTGGGGATATGACTGCTTATATACCAACTAATGTTATTTCAATTACCGATGGCCAAATATTTCTAGAATCAGAGTTGTTTAATGCGGGACTTAGACCTGCAGTAAATGCAGGTATATCCGTTTCTAGAGTTGGTGGTAATGCTCAAATAAAAGCTATGAAGCAGGTATCAGGAACCTTAAGGCTAGAACTTGCTCAGTATAGAGAACTTGCTGCTTTTGCACAATTCGGTTCTGATTTAGATAAAGAATCAGCTCGTAGACTAGAAAAAGGTAAGCGTTTAATGGAGATATTAAAGCAAGGTCAATATGCGCCGTATTCTATAGAAAAACAAGTTATGATTCTTTATGCAGGTGTTGAGAACCATCTTTCTAATATTGAAGTTAATGATATTACTAAATTCGAAAAGGGCTTCTTAGAATTTATGGATACTCATCATGCTGAAGTTGGCAAAGCAATAGTTGAGAAGAAATCACTTACTGACGAAATTAAAACTATGCTTAACGCATCAATTGAAGAATATAAAAAATTGTTTTTAGCAGAGAAATAAATATTTCTTTGCGGGAGGTGAAACATGGCAGGTGCAGGACTCATTGAAATAAAAGGTAGAATTAGGTCCATTACAAATACAAAAAAAATTACTAAGGCTATGGGACTTGTTGCCACCGCTAAACTGAGAAAAACAAGGGTAAAACTTGAAGTTAATTCAAAGTACAATACTTATTTTGATGAGGCTATTAAAGAGGTTTTAGAGGGTTTTCCACCTGAAACCTACAATATATATACTCATGGTAATGAAAGTAAGAAGAAATTGTACATTGTACTTACTTCTGATTCTGGATTATGCGGAGGCTTTAATTCCAATATAGTTAATAACACAGTTACAGAATTATCTAAAGATAGGGAGAATTCACTGATTTTACTTGTAGGTCAAAAGGGAAGAGCCTATTTTAAAAGATATAAGTATGAGTCTGTGGCAGAATTTGTAGATATTCCAGATTTACCTTCAATTACTGAAGCTTACATGATAACAAACCATGTCTTAGACATGTATGAAAAAGGTGAAATAGGGGAAGTTTATATTTCCTTTACTAAATTTATTTCTACGGTTAATCAAAATGTTGAATTTAAAAGGCTTCTTCCACTTGGGTACAATGAAAAGGATGAAATGAAGGAATATGTTATTCTTGAGCCGGGTATAGTTGAATTTGTTATTGAAACAGTAAAAGTCAATATAAATCGACAAGTTTTGAATTGTATGTTGAATGCAAAGGCAAGTGAACAAGGCTCTAGAATGGCTGCTATGGATGGAGCAACAAGGAATGCTGATGAGATACTAGAAAATCTAAAATTAAAATATAATAGAATAAGACAAGGTGCCATAACTCAAGAGATTTCAGAAATTGTCGGAGGAGCAGAGGCACAGAAGTAAGGAGGGAATTAAATGCCAGGAACTGTAGGTAAAGTTGTGCAGGTTATAGGACCCGTTGTTGATATAAAATTTGATACTAATTGCCTTCCTAACATATTTAATGCAATTGAAATCAACATGGGAGATAGAACCTTGGTTACGGAAGTTGAACAGCATATGGGGGACGATATAGTTAGAACCATTGCTATGGAAGCAACTGAAGGTTTGAAAAGAGGAATGGATGCCTTAGATACCGGTATTCCAATTACTGTTCCAGTTGGTAAAGCAGTTTTAGGAAGACTTATTAATGTTTTAGGAAAACCTATAGATTTAGGAGCACCAATTAATGCAGAAGTGTTTATGCCAATTCATAGATTAGCTCCAACTTTTGCAGAACAATCTGTTAGCCCTGAAATGTTTGAAACTGGTATAAAGGTTATCGATTTAATAGCACCCTATCAAAAGGGTGGAAAAATTGGTTTATTTGGCGGTGCGGGTGTTGGCAAGACTGTTATAATTCAAGAATTAATTAACAACATAGCCAAACAGCATGGTGGACTATCAGTATTTGCTGGAGTTGGGGAAAGAACAAGAGAAGGTAATGATTTATATTTCGAGATGAAAGAATCTGGAGTTATTGAAAAAACTGCTCTTGTATTTGGACAAATGAATGAACCCCCAGGGGCTAGAATGAGAGTTGCCCTTACTGGATTAACTATGGCTGAACATTTTAGAGATCAAGGACAGGACGTACTTCTTTTTATAGATAATATATTTAGATTTACACAAGCAGGTTCTGAGGTTTCGGCTCTTCTCGGAAGAATACCAAGTGCTGTTGGGTATCAACCAACTTTAGCAAATGAAATGGGTGCTCTACAAGAAAGAATTACCTCAACAAAACATGGTTCAATTACTTCAGTTCAGGCAGTTTATGTGCCAGCGGACGATTTAACTGATCCAGCTCCTGCAACTACCTTTTCTCATCTTGATGCAACCACGGTTCTTTCAAGATCCATATCAGAATTAGGAATTTATCCTGCAGTTGACCCTCTTGACTCAACTTCAAGAATCTTGGATCCACGAATAGTTGGAGAAGAACATTATGAGGTTGCAACAAGAGTAAAACTTATTTTGGAAAGATACAAAGAACTTCAAGATATAATAGCTATACTAGGTATTGATGAACTTGCTGAAGAAGATAAGGCTGTAGTAGCAAGAGCAAGAAAAATACAAAGATTTTTATCGCAAGCCTTTACTGTTGCTGAGCAATTTACAGGTTTAGTTGGTAAATATGTACCTGTACAGGAAACAGTAAGTGGTTTTAAAGAAATTCTAGATGGTAAGTGTGATGACCTTCCAGAAGCAGCTTTCTTGTTTGTAGGAAACATAGCTGAAGCAAGAGAAAAAGCTAAAGCTATGATGGAAAGCTAAGATAGGGGGATAAAAATATGAAAAATATTTTAAAACTCACTATAATTACTCCTGAAAAAGAATTTTATTCAGGTGAAGTTTCAGATCTAGTAACCGAAAATCAATACGGTAGACTTGGATTTCTTCCAGAACATATTGCTATGGTAACTGTATTAAAACCTTCAGTAACCACCTTTACAGAAAAGGATGGTAAGAAGCTTAGAGCATTTACTTCTTCAGGAATATTGAGCATCAACGATGATGAGATTAACCTTATGTGTGATGCATCAGAGTGGCCTGAAGACATAGATATTAACAGAGCAGAAGAAGCTAGAAAAAGAGCTGAAATGAGATTGAAAGAAAATACTGGAGTAAATATGGACAGATCAGAAGTTGCTCTTATGAGAGCTCTTATGAGAATAAAAGCAAGAAGCATATAAGGGATCTCTAAGGAATTAAAGAGGCTATCTCAAGATGATTAATCATTTTGAGATAGCCTCTTTTGATTGTAAAAATTTATAGATTATAAAATCACCTTTTCAAAAGAAAATTATATATTAATAATATATTAAGAATAATAACCGGCATATTTGTCCATAATCTTAAGAGAAGGGTAGGGGTAAAAATGGCACGGTTAAAGAAAACTTATATTTTTTTGTTAATACTAATATTTTCATTATTTATTTATGGAGATAAATGCAAGGCCACCAAGAATATTGATATATTTAATGAATTACTAGAAATTACTAATGGTGAAATAGTAGAGATAGGATTAAAAGTAGAATATAAAACAAATAATGATGGAGAAACTGAATGTAGAAAGTTATTAAGTAATTTAAACCTTGATTTAGCCTCAAAAGTGGTAGTTAATAATGAGCAAGACTTTTGTGTGAAATTTACCAAAGAGAATTTTTCAGGATACATAGAAAGTATGTTGTCTGAGGGCGACGAGCGGATGGTTATAAATGTTATAAAAAAAACTAAGGAAAATGATTTAAAGGATATGGAGAAAGAAATAAGGTTAGCAGTTGAAGATAAAGCTGTTAAAATGAAACTTTACAAATATGTAAAGGGAAAGTTAGAAGACCATGATCTAACAAGTATAAATGATAAATTATTAAAGGAAATAAAGGCTGAAGGTGCTTGCAATGTGGATTCTTTGCGAATTAGTAATGGATATAGTATTGTTGCAAATACAAACAGGTTTAATCCAGAAATTAGTGGTGGAAAATTAATTGATCTTAACTGTATTTTATGCAATTATTCATCAGGAAATTATATTCTAATAGGAACTCCTGAAATAATTGCATCCTATTGATTTAAGTATTAATTTAAGTATTAATTAAATGGAGGAAGTTATGGAACGGATAGTTATTAAGGGTGGAAGTAAATTAAGCGGAACTGTAAAAATTAGTTCAGCTAAGAACTCAGTGCTTCCTGTAATAGTTGCAAGCGTCTTAAGTTGCGGAAGATGCGAAATAGATAGTTCAGCAATGTTAGAGGATGTTCATGTAATAAGTGAGGTTCTTAGATCGATAGGTGCGGATATATGCATAAATAAAGAGAAAATCATTATAGATTCCTCTCATATAAGAAATGGAGAGCCCACAGGAGAATTAGTAAGAAAAATGAGAGCTTCATTTTTAATTATGGGACCAATGCTTTCTCGGTTTGGTAGGTTTAAAATCTCACTTCCTGGAGGTTGCAATATAGGAACTAGGCCCATTGATCTTCATCTAAAAGGTATGATAGCACTTGGAGCAGATATAATACTAGGGCATGGTTATGTTGAAGCAAAAGCGTCAAGATTAATAGGGAGCAAAATATACTTGGATTTTCCTTCCGTGGGAGCTACAGAAAATTTAATGATGGCAGCAGTAATGGCTGAAGGGGAAACTATTATAGAAAATGCTGCTGAAGAACCTGAAATAGAAGACCTTGCAACTTTTTTAAATAGTATGGGATCACAAGTGGTTGGAGCTGGTACAGGAACCATAAAGATATTAGGGGTAAATAACTTAAAGGAAGCTAATCATACCCCTATCTTTGATAGAATTGAGGCTGGTACTTTTATGATGGCTGCTGGAATAACTAAGAGCAAAATTAAAATTGAGGGTGTAAATGAAGAACATTTAAAGCCAATAATAGCTAAGTTAACAGAAATGGGCATCAGTATGGAAATAGGGAATAACAATATTATTGTAGATGGAACTAATGAATTAAGACCTGTAGATATTAAAACAATGCCTTATCCAGGGTTTCCAACAGATATGCAGGCACAGATGATGAGTTTACTTTGTACAGTTAAAGGAACCAGTGTAATTACAGAAACAATATTTGAAAATAGATTTATGCATGCCACTGAACTAAATCGAATGGGGGCAAATATTAAGCTAGATGGAAGAAGTGCAGTGATAGAAGGCGTTAAGAAACTTTCTGGTTGTGAGGTTAAGGCCACGGACCTAAGAGGTGGAGCAGCAATGATTTTATCAGGTCTTGCCGCAGAGGGAAAAACAGAGATAAGTGATATATATCATATTGATAGAGGCTATGTAAATATTGAAGAAAAGTTTAAGAAATTAGGCGCAGATATTGATCGATATGATATATAACCAAAGGTACTTTTTTAATACAGAAATAATTCAAACTAATTTTGGTCGTTAAATTTAATGATAAATTTACGACCTTTTATTTTAACTCAGCCTCCTTATGGAAAATTATAATTCATATTATCTTCTCCTAGGTAATAAAAATAGTAATAGACAATATTACTAATGGAAGGGGAAGTGGTATGAGTAAGATAGTTTCTATTTTTATGGGGGGTATTCTATTCCTTTTCTTATTATCTATTCTCATTGTAGGTATCGGGCATAATGATATTGAAAAAGATATAAATATAGATAAAATTGATAAGTTCATTATTAAGCCTAATAATATTTCATTTGATTCTAATAACGGTGGAGGTCCTATAATTAAAGTGTATATTAGTAAAGATAAAAAAGTTGTAGAGATGTTTCTCGAAGAATATGTAAGAGGCGTTGTTGCTGGAGAAATGCCAGCAGAATTTTCTCTAGAAGCTTTAAAAGCACAAGCTGTTGCTGCAAGAACCTATGCACTTTCCCATATGAGTAAGTATGGAAATCAGAAATGTAATAAAGGAGAAGGCGCAGATATATGTGACACTGTACATTGCCAGGTCTATATGAGTAAAGACGTAAGACTAAATTCCTGGCCAAGTAAAACTAAGGGAGAACTTTGGAACAAAATAACTGAAGCAGTATTGGGTACTGAAGGACAAGTACTTACTTATAATGACAAGTTGGTACTATCTCCTTATTATTTTTCTACAAGTTCTGGAAGAACAGAAAGTGCCATAGATATTTTTAATGTAGATGTGCCATATTTAAAAGGTGTGCAAAGTAAAGGCGAAGAAATTTCACCTAGTTTTAAAAGCACAAAAAAAATTACATATAGTGAATTAGTAAAAAAATTAAATGCAAGTTATCCGAAAGCTGGACTTACTACATCAAAAGTAAAAAATCAAATTAAAATACTAAGCAGTTATGAAGGCGGAAGTGTAAATAATATTAAAATAGGTAATCTAACTATTTCTGGGGTTAAGTTTAGAAACGTATTAGGTTTAGGCTCAGATAATTTCACACTAGGATTTGACTCTAAAAATATTAGTATTGTTTGTAAGGGCTATGGTCATAGTGTTGGGATGAGCCAATGGGGAGCAAATGTTATGGGCAATAGTGGTAAGTTATATAAGGATATATTAACACACTATTATGATGGTGTTAAAGTTGAGGTAATGAAATATTAGGAACTTACTGGTTATTTCAGATTCCTAAATTAAAGGGGCTGTCTCAAAATAAAATTAATTATTTTGAGGCAGTCCATTTAATTGTCGTAAAATAAAGGAATTTGAGGAAAAAAAATTGATAAAAACATGTATTATTTACCACCCAAAGGACAAACTACATAATGGAGGTGTTCATATGGACAAAAAAAGTAGAAACAAAACATCAAACTTTTTAAAGAAGGAGGGTTTTTATGTAATTTTGTTTGTTTGCCTTTGTATAGTTGCAACTGTCGCTGCTATAGTAGCGAGAAACAGTAAGGTATTTAATGGTCAACCGCCAGTTGCTATTGTTGATAGAACGGCAAAACCAGCAAATAACAGTGTGGAGAATAAACCATCTGTACCTAATAATGTACAGGTGCCTAATAATGCCACACAAGTAAAGGATACTCCAATCGAACAAAAGAAAACCACAGCACCAGTAGCAAATAAACCTGTACCAGTGGTGCAGACTACTGCTAAACCTATCTTGAGTTTTGTTAAGCCAGTTTCTGGAACCTTATTACTAGGATTTCAAGCTCTAGCTCAGATTGAACCAACGGATAGTAGCACTATACAAAGTATAGAAACTGTGAATGGAATGTACATTAATTGTAAAATTGGTCAGGATGTATTTTCATCAGAAAGCGGTGTAGTAGTTGATAGCAAATCAGCCATTAATTATGGTCAGGTTTTAACTATAAAACATGATAATGGCTATAAAACCGTATATGGAAATCTTAGTGAGACCCAAAAGGTTAAAGTTGGAGATAAAGTGGTTAGAGGACAAAAAATAGCTGCTGTAGGTAAAACTTCAAACCACTATCCATCATATAAGGCATTAAATGACGGGTTTATCTATTTTCAAGTTTTGAAAAATGATGTTCCTGTGGATCCTACGACCTGTAGTATAAAATATTAGTAGGATCGTAATATATTTAACCAGTTTCCATAAATTTATGGAAACTGGTCCAACTGAATGTAATTTAAAACTAGAAGAACGCATATTTATAATATAGTAGGATTAAGGAGGTAGCATCTTGAAGGACTACATTGAGGAACGAGTTCTTGAAGTAGCAAAATATATAATTGACTCAAAGGCTACAATTAGAAAAACAGCTAGAGTATTTGGGGTTAGTAAAAGTACAATTCATAAAGATATGACAGAAAGATTACCTAAAATAAATCCGCAGATTGCAAATGACGCGAAAAATATTTTAGATTTTAATAAAGCTGAAAGACATATTAGAGGTGGTAAGGCAACTAAGATGAAATATAAAACTCTTGAAGGATAAGCACATTCCTATTATAATTGAAAGTATATAATAATAAACAAAAGAGCAGGAGTGGAGTAGGGATGTGTTTTAGAATAGGAACAGATATGGGGATAGATTTAGGTACTGCAACAGTGCTAGTGTATATCAAGGGTAAAGGTATCATTTTGAAGGAACCATCAGTAGTTTCAATTGATAGAAATAATAATAGAGTGCTTGCAGTAGGGGAAGAGGCAAGACAAATGATAGGAAGAACCCCTGGAAATATAGTAGCCATACGTCCATTAAGAGATGGTGTTATTTCAGATTATGATATCACTGAAAAAATGTTAAAGCATTTTATAAGAAAAGCATGTGGATCAAGGAGGGTTTCCGCACCAAGGGTAGTAATTTGTGTGCCTTGTGAAGCTACGGTAGTTGAGAAAAGAGCAGTTAAAGATGCTGCAATAAATGCTGGAGCAAAGAAAGTATATTTGATAGAGGAACCATTAGCAGCTGCAATTGGTGCCGGATTGGATATTACAAAAGCCAGTGGTAATATGATTATTGATATTGGTGGAGGAACTGCGGATATAGCAGTAATTTCATTAGGTGGTATGGTTGTTAGACAATCTATAAAAGTTGCTGGGGACAAGTTTGATGAAGCCATCGTCAAGTACATAAGAAAAGAACATAAATTGATGATTGGAGAAAGAACTGCAGAGGATATTAAAATTAACATTGGATGTGCTTTTCCTAGACCTGTGGATATAGGTATGGACATAAGGGGAAGAGATTTAATAACTGGGCTTCCTAAAACTATAACTGTTACTTCAGAAGAACTTCGAATTGCTTTGTCTGAAACAGTTAACGCTATCGCAGATTGTGCTCACTCTGTTCTTGAAAACACTCCACCCGAGCTTGCAGCAGATATTTTTGATAAAGGTATTATGATGACAGGTGGTGGTGCATTACTTAATGGGTTAGACAAGCTGATAGCACAAGTGACAAAGGTTCCTGTATTTGTAGCTGCTGAGGCTGTATCTTGTGTAGCATTAGGCACTGGGAAGGTTCTTGATTATTTTGATAAATATAATATTGATTTTAGTGAAGATGATATAACTTTAATAAGTTAATTAAATAAAAAATACTCCACAATCAAAATTGATTATGGAGCCTTTTTTTATTTTGGTTTTTTTTCAGTACGATAAAGATAATATGAGTGCATTAAGCAATTATTAATAACCTTGGCCATATCCATAACTATGTTAAGCCTGATGTTCCTATTAGTAAATATTTCATCACTTTCATTTGAATCAACTATTCCTATAATAGAGGTCTCTCCAACACTTTGAAGAAATTTACCAACTCCTTTTCCTGGGTGAATAGGGGCATCTCTTACTTGGATTTCTCCTATACTATTAAGTTCTCCTAAACAAGCATCTATTCCAATGATCGATGATTTAGGAAATAACGCTCTAATTTCATTTAATCGTTTATCTATATTTAAAGCGTGAATAGGCTCTGAAATTGTCCCGAAAACCGGTAACGGAAACCTGTTTTCAAATAAGAAACTTCCAACCATTGGACCAAGACAATCACCAATACATCTATCAGTTCCTATACATACAATTAAGGTGTTTTCATTTATATAATCCTTTAGAAAATATGCAAGTTCATAATATGCAAAAACATTTTTGTAATAAGCTTTTATTTTATTCAATAAACACACACCCCCTCTATAATTTATATGTAGAATAATCTTATAATATTAAAAAATGAATAAAAAATACACAATTTGGAATAATTAAGATAAAGAGGTGGTGTTCATGCTTGAAAGAGAGAAATCAATAATAATAATTTCCACTACGGTTTCAATCTGTGTAATGCTTTTGACAGGAATAGATGCAAGTCAAGAGAAAAAAGTAGTCATTAAAAAAGAAAACATTAAAAGTCAAACTGAAATCGTCATAGATAAACTTAAGGATGAAAATACTGATACTAAAGTATTAAATAATTTACAGAGTGATAAGGGTAGTAATACCTTAGAAAATAAAGACCATAGCGTTGCAGTAAAAGAAACAGAAAAACCTATAAAAAAACCGGTGCAAGTTAAACCCATAGAAGTTAAACCAATAGAAAAAGACGATGTTGGAATATCTAAAGCACCAGAAAGCAATGGTAATGAAAGTAATACGACATTAATACCCGAAGTAGATTTAAAAAAAGATGAGGGTATGGAAAAAACTGCTCCAGTATTTAAGGTAAAGAAAGAAGATATTATGGGTGAACTGAGTTTTTTTGATAAAGAAAAATTACTTTTAATTTCAGCAAAGTTAAAAACCTCAGATTATAAAAAGATTAATGAGCTACTGGAAGGAGATGTTGATGGACAGGGAGTTTTAAGTTCATTAAGGCTATTAAAAGCAAGACTATCTAAAAATGATTATACCAAGATAAAACAAATATTTGGTAAGTTTATTAACATAGATTTAGTTGAAAATTAATTATTAATATTAAGGTCTAATGTGGAGTAAACCATATGTAATTTGAAGAATAAGAGAGTAGATATCCTGTAAAGATGGTATTTAACATTTGAAATTAAATGAGCTACATTGTATACTATTCATTGTTGAGAAAACAAGTAAATAAAAGGTATGGGAGCATAGCTCAGCTGGGAGAGCATCTGCCTTACAAGCAGAGGGTCATAGGTTCGAACCCTATTGTTCCCACCATACATGGAGGAATTCCCGAGTGGCTAAAGGGGGCAGACTGTAAATCTGTTATCTACGATTTCGATGGTTCGAATCCATCTTCCTCCACCACTTATTTACTTGATTAAAACATGCTGGCATGGCTCAACGGTAGAGCAGCTGATTTGTAATCAGCAGGTTGTAGGTTCGATTCCTATTGCCAGCTCCATACATGGGGGAATTCCCGAGTGGCTAAAGGGGGCAGACTGTAAATCTGTTATCTACGATTTCGATGGTTCGAATCCATCTTCCCCCACCAAAAGACATTT
>JACMJL010000289.1 GCA_014380625.1 Clostridiaceae bacterium | reverse complement strand
TTTTCTTTGTAGAAGCCACAATTCTTGCACACTCTGTGACCAAGCTTCATTTCGTGACATTGTGGACATTCAACTATTCCTGGTAGGCCTAGTGTAAATGTCTGCGCCCTTCTTGAGTCTCTTCTAGCTTTTGAAAACCTTCTCGCTGGATTTCCCACTGTAAAACACCTCCTTAATTTTCTGAAAACAAGTCTTTTAATTTTGCTAAACGTAAATCCACACTTAAATCCTGACAACTACAAGTTGTATGGTTTAAGTCTGAACCACACTGTTGGCATAATCCCTTACAATCTTCTTTACAAAGTCTTGAAAATGGGAGTGCAAGGTAAATATTGTTCTCAATTATATCTGTGATATCTAGTTTATCACTTTCAATAAGGATAACATCAGCATCCTCATTTTCTTTATTTCTTGAAAATTGTTCTTTTATCTCAATATCTATTGGATAATTAAACTTTTCAAGACATCTAGAACAGGCAATTATAAATTCGGTAGTAATTCTTCCATTAAGATTAATGATGTCTCCTACCAGACTAAAGTTGCCCTTTAAAATGATGGGCTTTGAAAAATTGATATATTCATAGCCATCATATAGCTTATCAATTTCCAAGCACAAATCAACGGGTTGATTAATAATTCTTTTACTGGTTAGATCAAAAATATCAATTTTCATATATTCACCTCTGTGATTTAGCCAACACTAATTATAAATACATCGAGATAAAAAGTCAATATATAAATTGGTAAACTTTAAGAAACTAATGTTTTTGTATCTCTAGCAATCATTAATTCTTCTTCAGTTGGAATAACAAGTACTTGAACTTTCGTTCCAGCTTCGCTTAGATATTCAGCTTTACTTCTGCACTTATTCTTAACTTTATCAAGTTTAACACCAATAAACTCCAAACCTTCACAAACAGCTTCTCTTGTTTCAGGAGAGTTTTCTCCAAGTCCAGCAGTGAATACTATACAATCCACTCCACCCATTGTTACAGCGTATGAACCAATAAATTTTCTAACTTGAGAATAAAATATTTTTAAGGCAAGTTGAGCTCTAGCATTACCTTGATTATCAGCAGCATCTTCTACATCTCTAAAATCACTACTTACTCCTGAAACTCCTAAGATTCCTGACTTTTTATTTAATAAATCATTTACTTCTTCAAAACTCATATTCAATTCTTGCATCATATAAATTACAATTGCAGGGTCAATATTTCCACTCCTAGTACCCATTGGAACTCCTTCAAGTGGCGTAAATCCCATACTTGTCTCTATAGACTTTCCATCTTTTATTGCCGTAATACTTGCACCATTTCCAAGATGGCAAGTGATTATTTTTAAATCTTTTATATCTTTCCCAAGCATTTCTGCTGCCTTAGATGCAACATATTTATGGGATGTTCCGTGAAAACCATAACGTCTAATAGAACTTTCAGTATATAATTCATATGGAATTGCATAAACATATGCTTCTTTTGGCATTGTCTGATGGAATGCAGTATCAAACACTACCACCATAGGTGTAGTAGGCATTAATTCCTTACATGCTTCAATTCCAATTATATTTGCAGGATTATGTAAAGGCGCAAGCTTAACACAGGCCTTAATATTTTCCATAACCTTTTCATCGATAATAACTGACTCTGAATAGAATTCGCCACCATGAACCACTCTGTGTCCTACAGCGCCTATTTCGTCCATACTCTTAATAACTCCATTTGTTTCATCAACTAATGCTTCTAGTACAAGTTTTATAGCATTTTTATGGGTTTCCATTGGAACTTTTATAATATACTTTTCTCTTCCTTCAACCTTTTGAGTTAAAATAGATCCTTCAATTCCAATTCTTTCAACGATACCTTTTGCAAGCGCATATTCGTTATCCATATCCATTAATTGATACTTTAAGGATGAACTTCCACAGTTAATAACTAAAATTTTCATTAATTCCACTCCTCTGATTATATTCTATTTTGAGCTTGAACTGCAGTAACCGCAACAACGTTAACAATATCTTCTATACTGCACCCTCTTGATAAGTCATTAATAGGTTTTGCGAAGCCTTGACAAATTGGTCCTATAGCATCCGCCTTTGCAAATCTTTGAACTAATTTATATCCTATATTTCCAGTCTGTAAATCTGGGAATACTAATACATTGGCTTTTCCAGCTACTTTACTTCCTGGCGCTTTTAGACGTGCAACATGTTCTTCAATTGCTGCATCTAATTGAAGTTCTCCATCAATATCAAGATCAGGTCTTAGTTTATGTGCTATTTCTGTAGCTATTCTTACTTTATCCACTAATTCATGCTTTGCACTTCCATAGGTTGAAAAAGAAAGCATTGCAACTTTAGGTTCCATATTGCACAAGGTTTTAGCTGTCTCAGCTGTTGAAATAGCTATATTAGCAAGTTCTTCAGCAGTTGGATTAGGATTAACTGCACAATCTGCAAAAATAAGTAATCCATTTTCTCCGTATTCGCAATCTGGTACCATCATAACAAAGAATCCAGATACTATAGAAACTCCAGGTGCTGTTTTAACAATTTGAAGCCCTGGTCTTAATAAATCTCCAGTGGTATGAATTGCTCCAGAAACTAATCCATCTCCATCCCCTTCTTTTACCATCATAGTAGCATAATAAATAGGATCTCTAACTATTTTTTCAGCTTTTTCTAAAGTCATACCTTTATTTTTTCTTAATTCATAAAATATTTGTGCATATTCATCAAGCTTCTCTGATGTTTCAGGATCTATAATTTCTACATTACCTAAATTTACATCTAGAGTATTCGCCTTTTCTCTTATTCTTGCCTCATTTCCAACAAGTATTACAGTTGCTAAAGAATTTCTCATGATAATTTCCGCAGCTTGAATAGTTCTTTCTTCTTCACCTTCTGCTAATACTATTCTCTTAGGTTCTTCTTTTGCCTTATTCCAAATCTCTTCCATAAAGTTCATGAATATGACCCCTTTCTAAATAAATAAGAAATTATTTTTATTCCTTATAAGTAAATACAAAAATAATACAGTTTATTAATAATAGTATAACAGATTAATGGATTTTTTAGAAATTATTATTATTTATACTATTCTTAACTATAATATACCCTATCTATTACTATACTTTCAATAAGGATTTTCACTATTTTTACTTTTTATTTAAAGTTGTAATTTTCCGTATATTCTAATAACTATATGTTTAAACTTTTATGTAAAACTGTGTTAATATTAACTTATCAAAATAATAAGAAAAGATGGTGAAATTCTTGAATATAACAGGAATAATTACAGAATATAATCCTCTCCATAATGGGCACAAATACCATATTTCAAAAAGTAAAGAAATAACCAAGGCTGATGGAGTTATTTGTGTTATGAGTGGTAGTTTTATGCAAAGAGGCATTCCTGCCATAATAGATAAATGGAGTAGAACTAAAATGGCATTGGCTAACGGGGTTGACCTAGTTATTGAGTTACCTGTGTTATACAGCTTATCCTCTGCTGAATTTTTCTCCTATGGCGCTGTTAGTCTTTTAGATAGTCTAGGTGTAGTGAATAATATCAGTTTTGGAAGCGAATGTGGTGATATAGAAATTCTACTAACTATTGCAAAAATATTAAATTTTGAACCACTTGAATATAAGAATCTTTTAAAATCTTATATAGAAAAAAATTATTCCTTTGCTAAAAGTAGAAGTTTAGCGTTAATGGAATATATGAGTGGAAGTTTTAATTCAAATGAAGCTTTAGAAACTCTGCTTAATTCTTCAAATAACATTCTTGGCATAGAGTATTGCAAGAGTTTATTAAAGCTTAATAGTAAAATTATTCCTCATACCATAACAAGACTTGGTGCTTCCTATAATAGCAATGTATTAGAAAACGAATTTTCCAGTGCAACAGCTATAAGATCCTATTTAAAAGATAATATGAGTATGGAAATTTTAAAAAAACAACTTCCTATAGATGTATGTCAGCTTATAAATGATTTAAAGGCTAAACAGTACCCTTTTATCTTTGAGGATGCTATATTACCTTTTCTTAAATATAAGGTAGCTAGCTGTGACGATAGACTTTCGATGATACCTGATGCCTCAGAGGGATTACATAACAGGATTAAAAGTTCTATCGAATCATGTACCAACTACAATGATTTGATTCACTCTGCTAAAAGCAAACGTTATGCTTATACACGAATCAGTAGAATACTCTGCCAATACTTTGTAGGTTTTGAAAATTTTAATACTAGTAGCCTAAGAAAAGAACCTTGTCCTTATGCAAGGATTCTAGGATTTAATAACATAGGAGCTCAGATATTAAAATCAGCAAAAAAAACTTCCACCATTCCCCTTTATACAAAGATTCCCAAAATTCAAAATGATGTCTTAGAATTAGATCTTATGTCAACAAAAGTTTATAGCTTATTAAATAAGCATATTGCGCAAAACAGTGACTATCTTATAAAACCAATAATTGGTACTAAACTAGAATAAGAAAAATATAATTATATTAAAGTATTTTTATAGAGGTATAAGTTGAAAAACAGAAATATTTATATTGTGATTATATGTTCATTATTAATAATACAAATACTACTTTACCCAAAAGAGTGTATTAGTTATACACTCTTTGGAGCCAAACTTTTTTTTTATTCTATATTCCCTTCATTATTTCCATTTTTAGTAATATCTAATATTATAATTGCCTATGAAGGTGTAAAAATTTATGCTAATGTCTTTGGTAATATCCTATGTGTACCTTTAAGGCTCCCTAAAGAATGCAGTATCGCTTTAATAATAAGCTTTCTCTGCGGTTACCCCTTAGGAGCAAAGTATTGCTTTGAACTATATGAACATAATGTTATAGGTTATAAAACCTATGAAAGATTATTAAACATAGCCTCAAATCCAGGACCCTTGTTCGTAGTTGGTGCTGTTGGAACTACAATGTTTCATAATACATATTTAGGATACCTTTTACTAGCCTCTTCCTATATCTCTTGCTTTTTAATAAGTTTTTGTATTCCAAATAGTCCAAAGGTACTTGAAACTATTAAACCTCAAGTCTCCTCCATAAAACCTAAGAACATTGGAGTTATTATTAAAGAAAGTGTTGATAACTCAATTTCTACAACGCTTTATGTAGGTGGTTTTGTTATAATTTTTTATGTTCTTACAAGCATAATAAAAAACAATGCTATTTTTAGCATTGTTTTAAATAAAATCTCAATATTTTTAGGACTCCCTCTAGATATGATCCAGGGAACACTTCTAGGACTTTTAGAAATGACAAATGGATGTTTTTTATTATCTACAAGTAATGGGGATTTCCTTACCATAGCATGTATTACCAGTTTTCTTATTACCTTTAGTGGTATTTCAATAACTGCTCAAGTTTACTCATTTACCTTTAAGTTAAAGTTTAATTTAAAAACTTATATATCTTATAAGTTCTTACAGGGCATCTTAAGTTCAATAACCTGTTTCATACTTGTAAAACTAACCTATAGTAATGAATCAATATTGACCTTTTCTAATTTAGGTAATAGTTCTTCAAATTCATTTTTATTTGCCCTGCTGTCCTTGATATTAGTTTTCCCATTAATAATATATATGACTAAAAAGTTACTTGATGTTTCTTAACTCTTTAACATTCTCTCTTATAGTATTTGTAGTTCCTGAAACATTTGCTTGAAGGTGATTAAAAAAGTTCTCCATTTCCATAGTTATTTGAGTAACCATCTTCTTGCCATTTTCATCTACTTCATTTTCTAACTGACAAAGAACTTCATCCGCATAGTCTCTGGCTCCGAGCCTCATAGCCTTTGCATCCCGAGTAGCTATAGCTAGTATTTCCTCTGCTTTTATGGTAGCTTCTTTAATTATACTATGATTATCTATTTGCCTTTTTATCAAGTCTATATTTTCTTTTTTAATAGATTCAGCCTGACTCATAGCATCACTTAGAATTCTTTCCTTCTCTGTATAAACCCATTGCGCTTTTTTAAACTCATCTGGTAAAAAATTTATTATTTGATCTATAGTGTCCTCTACTTCCTTTTTATCCAAAACTATTTTACCTGTCATTGGAATTTTAGATGCAGAATCTACTATTTCCTGAAGATATTCCAATAAATTCATTACATTCATCCCGAATTACCCCCCCAAATTATTACTTGTTTTATCCATGATATCTTTTATAATCTCATCTGGTACTAAACCCTTAACACAACCACCAAACATAGCTATTTGTCTTACCGAAGAAGAACTTAAAAATAAATATTTAGCGCTAGTCATCATAAAAACAGTCTCAATAGTTGGTTCTAGTTTATTATTCATCATTGACATATGAAATTCATATTCAAAATCTGATACAGCTCTTAAGCCTTTTACAATAATCTTTGCATTGTTTGCCTTCATAAAGTTCACAAGTAATCCACTACAGCTTTGAACTGTAACATTTGGATAATTACTTGTTACTCTTTCTATAAGCGAAACCCTTTCACTAATTGTAAATAGTCCTTTTTTATCAGGATTCACAAATACCCCTACTATTATTTCATCAAAAACTTTCGATGCCCTTTCAATTATATCTAAGTGTCCAATAGTAATTGGATCAAAACTGCCTGGATAAACTGCAATCCTCATTTTAATCCTCCCTGTATTTATAAAAACAAATAGTTGTATTTCCATATTTTCTACTATTGACTAATAAGATTTCTTTATTTCCCTGATAAATATCCTCTGTTGTATCAATTTTAGAAACTATTAAACCATCTTTTTCAAGTAAATCCCCTTTATATATTTCCTCCACCGCTCCAGGAATCATATCTTTTAAATATGGAGGGTCAATAAATATTAAATCAAACTTTTCTTTTTTATTTGCAAAACTCCTTAAAGCTTCATATGAATCCATGTTAAAAGATTTGCAAATGTGTTGAAATTTTAAATTCTCAATATTCTGTTGAAGAAGTTTATATGTAACATCACCTTTATCTATTAAATAACATTTTTCAGCACCCCTACTAGCTGCCTCAAGCCCTAAACTACCAGTACCTGCAAATACATCTACTACCCTAGCGCCCTCTAATCTATCTTGTATAATGTTAAATATTGCTTCCTTTATCCTATCAAGGGTAGGTCTTGTTCCCATGCCCTCTGGTGATAGTATTTTTCTACCTCTTGCACTACCTGAAATTATTCTCATATTAACCTTCCTTTGTTTAAAAGTTTCGTTCTTATTTTACCATATATCCTTATTATATACAAAATATATTTAATTTTGTATATTGGTTTTCATATTTTATAATTTTTAATTAAAACAGATATATTTAGAACTTCGTTGTATCTTATTCATAATTTCATCCTTTACTCGGATGTCTTCTTGTAGATTGCTTTTTAACAATGCTTTTGCCTCTTGGTTTGCTATTTTTAAAATATTTACATCTTGAACTATATCAGATAGTATAAATCCATCCTCCCCACTTTGTCTATAGCCAAATATTTCGCCACTTCCTCTAATTTTAAGGTCTTCTTCGGAAATATAAAAACCATCATTACTTTTTTGCATGATTTCCATTCTTTTTTTTGTCACGGTACTTTTTATATCTGCCAGTAGGATACAATAGGATTTACTACTACCTCTTCCTACTCTTCCTCTTAATTGATGTAGCTGCGCTAGTCCAAAACGTTCAGCATTTTCAATTATCATTAAAGAAGCATTTGGAACGTTCACACCAACCTCGATTACTGTGGTTGATATAAGAACCTTAATTTCTTCAGCCTTAAATCTATTCATAATATCATTTTTAACTTTAGGTGGCATTTTCCCATGAAGAATCTCTACCGTATAATCCTTAAAGTACTCTTCCTTTAAAACTTTATAATTCTCTTCAACAGACGTAATAGATAATTCTTCACTTTCTTCTACTAAAGGACATACTATATATACTTGATGACCTTTTCTAATTTCCTCTAATGCAAATAAATAAGCTTTTGATTTTTGATTTTTATTTATATATGAGGTATCAATTTTTTGTCTTCCGGGAGGAAGTTCATCTATAATTGATACTTCTAGATCCCCATATAAATACAGAGCTAAAGTTCTAGGTATAGGGGTTGCGGTCATTACCAGAATATCCACATTATTGCCCTTATTAAATAATTTACTTCGTTGCATTACACCAAATCTATGTTGTTCATCTGTTACAACCATTCCTAAATTACTGAATTCTACGTTATCTTCAAGCATAGCATGGGTTCCTATTAATATGTCAATCTCCCCTAGTTTCAACCTTTCTTTTACCAGCTTCTTTTCTTTTGCAGTTAAACTACCTGATAAAATTGCAATTCTCAAATCAAAATTTTTCAGAACTTTTGTAACTTCTTCAAGGTGTTGAAAGGCCAAAATTTCTGTAGGCGCCATTAAAGCTGCTTGATATCCGTTTTTCACCACATTAAACATACTTATAATGGCAACCATTGTTTTGCCACTACCTACATCACCTTGCACCAGTCTATTCATGGACACTTTTTTCTTTTGATCAAGTAAAATTTCCCTTACAACCCTACTCTGGGCACCTGTTAATAAAAAAGGCAAATTTTCTTTAAGTTCTTGCATTTCTTTTGCTATAAAAAAAGAGATCCCATTATTATCCTTGTTAATATAATCTTTTAACATTAAAACCTTAAGTGAATAAGTAAATAACTCTTGAAATTTTAATCTCCTTTTTGCTGCAATTAAACCCGCAGAACTTGTAGGGTTATGAATATCCTTAATTGCATCATTTAACGAACAAAGTTTATATTTATCAATTAGCCATTTCGGTAAATTTTCTGCAATAATGGTAGTCTCCAATATAGTATTTATTGATTTACTAATGATCCCATTTGTTATTCCAGATCTTAATGGATAAATGGAATTTATCTTTTTACTAGAAATACTCTCTTTGATTACTTCTACTGGGTTGGATAGAATTTTTTCATTTCTGTACAATTTCACCATACCCAGAAGAGTTATCTCTTTATCTATCTCAAATTTATTTTTCATATAAGGCTGGTTAAACCACTTCGCCTTAAACTCAGTTTCTCCATCACTAAAAACTATGGTAGTGATTACTTTATTATTTTGTGTTCTTACATCTCTACAAATATCAATCACTTGAACATGAATAAGGATTTTCTCGTTATCTACAGCTTCACTAATTTGTTTTGGCTTAGAAATATTTTCATAACTCCTTGGAAAATGAAGTAACAAATCCATTACATTAAATATTCCAAACAGATTAAAATTCTGTTTGGTTTTTTCTCCTATACCTTTTATTGAACTTAACTCGCTACTCACATCCAATTTCATCAACCCCTAATCCTTAGTAATTGTTTATTATAAGTATATCCAGTTTTATAAGATTATTGTACATTTTTGTCCCTTTAAAGAAAAAAAGCGGTAAAACCGCTTTTTCATTCTACAGAAGCTATGAAATAATATAATGGTTGTTTTCCATTATAACTTTGTACATCTAAATCTGGATATTTTTCCTCTAAAGTTTGTACAAACTCTGCTACTTTTTCTTCGTCACAATCTATGCCATAGAATAAAGTGATAAGACCACTTACATCCTTTACTACATTGGAAATTATTTTATCACAGACTTCAAACATGTCCTCACCAACGGTATTTATCTTTCCTTCAACTAATCCTAGAATATTACCTTCTTTTATTTCAATACCATCCATTTCAGTGTCTCTCACTGCATATGTAACAGTACAAGTAGATACATTCTTAATTGCTTCACTAAAAGAAGATAAATTTTCCTCAGCCGTTACTTCAGGGTTAAAAGTGGTTAAACATGTAATTCCCTGTGGAATTGTTTTTGTAGGAACTACCATTACTTTTTTATCTGTTAATTCTGAAGCCTGAGTGGCAGCCATAATTATATTTTTATTATTAGGTAAAATAAATATACTTTCTGCATTAACCTTAGAAATACAATCAAGAATATCTTGAGTGCTTGGATTCATTGTCTGACCGCCCTCAATAACATAATCTACTCCTAAATCAGAAAAAATGTTTTTTATTCCTTCGCCCATTGCAACTGAAATAAATGCATAAGCTTTTACATCAGTTGTAACAGAATCTCCTACTATTTCTTCTTCATTAAAAAGTAAGTGCCTATGTTGATCTCTCATATTCTCAATTTTAATCTTAGTTAACTCTCCCAAAACTACAGCTTTTGATAAAACAAGACCAGGGTCGTTAGTATGAATATGTACCTTGATTATATCTTCAGCTCCAACAACTATCATTGAATCTCCATGAGGTTCTAAATCATATTTAAACTTTTCTACATGAGATTCATCCGCTTTCACAAAAAATTCAGTACAATAACCATACTTTATATCTTGTTCTCCTAAGGTAGCTATAGGTGCATATTTTTTCGATTCTATTTCATTATTTATTACAGCACCCTGTAAATTATCTCTTAAAGCTTCATACATACCCTTTATTAAAATATATAAACCCATTCCACCAGCATCAACAACTTTAGCACTTTTCAAAACTGGTAACATTTCCTGGGTTTTATTAAGCATTATTTCTGAATGCTCACATATTTCTTTCATCAAACTCACTACATCGGTTTCAGTGCTTTTAATACCACTTTCTCCTGCAGCCCTAATAACCGTTAATATAGTTCCTTCTGTTGGTCTCATTACGGCTTTATAGGCTGCCTTTGAGCCTTCTAAGAAACTATTTGCTACCTCACTTCCTGTAGCTTCAACTTTCCCTTCGAATCCATGAGCAATTCCTCTAAGAATCTGTGATAATATAACTCCAGAATTTCCTCTTGCTCCCATAAGAGCTCCTTTTGCAAGGACTTTAGAAACTTCCCCTATAGAATTACTATTTAAATTCTCGATTTCTTTAACTGCTGCTTTGAATGTCATTGACATATTTGTACCTGTATCACCATCTGGTACAGGAAATACATTTAAAGCATTGACATACTCCTTTTGTTCCTCTAACCTATTACATGCATTAATGACCATGTTATAAAAATGATGCCCATCAATTTTAATGAATTCCAATTTAAGTACCTCCTTAGACTCTTACACCTTGAACGTTTACTGTAATGCTAGTCACTTTTAATCCTGTATAGTTTTCTACATTATATCTTATTTTTTGAATTATATTGTTTGCAATAACTGATATTTTAGTTCCATATTCAACAATAATAAATAATTCTATATTGAGTTCATTTTCCTTAGAGTGGATTTTTACTCCTTTATGAAAACTATCACCTCTAATTAATTCCCAAAAACCATCACTAGCATTTTTTGATGCCATGCCTACAACTCCATAGCATTCCATAGTGGAAATACCAACTACGTTTGCTATTATTTCTTCAGAGTAATGTATGTAGCCGTTCTCGTTAGTAACACCCATCATATAAATTCCTCCTTACTATAATACCATATAGCTTATTCTATATTAAATTCTATATATATTCAAGAATAATATATAATTTTTGCTTAAAATTGCTATTACTTTTATAATTCACTTGCCAAATCACATTATTTTCTGATATAATAACGTTGTTTGAATTGAGAAGATTGATTAATCTATACTTCACAATTTTAAGGAGGTGTTTTTGATGTCAAGAAGATGTGAAATATGTAATAAAGGTGTTATTTCTGGTTCACAGATTAGCCACTCTGTTATACATACAAAGAGAAAGTGGGCTCCAAATCTTAAAAGAGTTAAAGCAATAGTTAGTGGTACACCTACTACAATCCATGTATGTACAAGATGCCTACGTTCAGGTAAAGTTCAGCGTGCTATATAGAATAAAAAATGCAGTTGTTTAACAATTGCATTTTTTATTTTATAATTTTTATTTTCTAAAAAAAAATTTGACTATAGTAGAAAGAAATTTAGGTAGTTTAATAGTTACAAATCGCATAAGATCCCTCCATTAATAACAATTATCATCAATGCCTTGAATTCTGAATTAAATACCAGCCTCCGGCTATTAAACCTCCTCCAGCTGCAAGTATCCACCCCCAAAACGGAACTAATACTGCTGAAATCAGTCCGATACCCACACTTAAAACAATTAACCCAGCTTTTTTTGTTTTTTTATTTCTTTTATAACTTCTACTCATTAAAGTTCTCCAAAATTGTTTCTATATTATTATATGAGTTGCTTTGTTTTTTGAGTACAAAAATAAAAACAGGTTAAGAATAATCTCGGCCTGTTTTCTTGAAGGTCTCTAATCTAATGCAATTATTATTAAAAGTAACCCTAAGTCAAAACTGATTAGAGTATCCTTACTAACAAATTCATTTGAAATGGTTCTAAGATCCCCTTTAAAAAGCATGTAGTCCCTCAAAGGGTACTTTACCCCAACTAAGCATAAGTTTTCAACCACGTCGCTATAAGCTTGAAGAGAGATGAATTTACCTTCCTCAGCCAAAACTGTGCAGCCTTCATTTATAATGAAAATTTTATTATTATTATCCCTAATTATACTTTTTACGCCATAATCGAGAGACTTTTTCAATAATCCTAAATTTCCTAAAAAATGATCTAATCGACTTCCTGTAAATCCTAGCATAGTAATAGAACTAACCTTAAGTTCAATTGCCTTGTTAAAACATATCTCACTATCAGTACAATCTTTTTCAGCGGGATAAGTTTCGATAACACAATTACTATGCATGAAAAATTCTAACACCTCTTTATTAATTGAGTCAAAATCCCCCAATAAATAATCAGGAACTTTATTGTATTTATAAAGACAATCTCCGCCTCCATCAGCACATATTAAAACGTCAGCATCTGATAATTCCTCTTCTAAAAGCTCTTTTGAAGGTGGAATACCACCTCCAATAATAACTGCCTTCAATTTAAATTCCAGCTTTCAATAAGCCTATATTTTTTTCTATTTCACCCTTTTCAAATACTGAAGATCCCGCCACAATGACATTTGCACCACATGCTACCACTTCCCCTATGTTCTCTTTCACTATGCCGCCATCTACTTGAATTAATAACTCTTTGTTTTTGTTTACTGAAAGTTCTTTAACCTGTTTTAACTTATCTGAAACATATTTAATATACTTTTGTCCACCAAAACCTGGATTTACCGACATTATAAGTACCATGTCAATTTCTGAGACAAGATCATTAAGCACAGAAACAGGGGTTCCAGGGTTTAATGCAACTCCAGCTTTTATTCCAAAACTCTTGATATAATTGATGGTTCTGTCAATATGCTTATCAGCCTCATAGTGTATAGTTATTATATCTGCTCCAGCGGTTACAAAATCTTCAATGAACCTTGAAGGCTCCGTTATCATTAAATGTACATCAAAAGGAATATCAGTTAATTTTCTAATACTTTTGATTACAGGAACACCAAAAGAAATGTTTGGCACAAAAACGCCATCCATAACATCTATGTGAATAAAGTCTACCTTTAATCTATCCAATTCCTTGATTTCTTCTCCTAGCTTTGAAAAATCCGAAGCTAGAAGGGATGGTGCTATTTTTACCATACTAATATCTCCTATCCTTATATTCATCTATAAGTTTTGTGTAAAATTGAAATCTTTTAATATTAATCTCACTTTTTTCAACTGCTTGCTTTACTGCGCATTTTGGCTCTTTAGAGTGTAAGCACCCTCTATATTTGCATTCATCCCTATATTGATCAAACTCCGGAAAACAATATTGAAGTTGATCTTTAGGTATGAAGTCAATGTCTAGTATAGAAAACCCGGGTGTATCCACTACAAAACCACCCTCAATCTCAATGAGTTCACTGTGCCTTGTGGTATGCTTTCCACGTTGAAGACGTTCACTAATTTCTCCAGTTTGCATTACCTCACGTCCAACTAACTTATTTAAAATTGTTGACTTTCCCACCCCTGAAGGTCCACAAAACACAGTAATATTATCCTTTAATCTTAATTTCATTTCTGAAAAATCCTCTTCACCTTTTGCTTGAAGTGTAATAATATCATAATGAATTTTTTTCAAATTACTAATAACTTCGTTTTGTTCTTCACCTACTAAATCTTTTTTATTAAAACATATTACTACTCGTAATTTGTTATATTCACAGGAAATAAGAAATTTATTTAGCAAATCCTCATTTATTTCCGGGTCTTTCATTGCAAATATTATAAATGCCTGTGTTACATTAGCTACAGCAGGTCTCACCAATTCTGTAGTCCGTTGCAATATTTTTTCAATACTTCCCTTGTTATTTACAACATCTATTTCAACATTATCACCAACCATAGGGGTAAGTTCATTAAATCTGAACTTACCCCTTGCCTTGCATTCTATAACTTCCTTTTCTGTTTTTACATAATAAAATCCACCGATGCCTTTTATAATTGTCCCTTTCATATTACCTCCACTTTATTAGCCTTCATTTTCAATAGGAAATTTATAGTAAGATACAGTAATTACAGTACCTTTGGTTACTGAAGATCCTTCAGTTTTACTTTGTAAGAATATTTCTCCATTCTGATCCTCGGATACACTATCATCAGGTTTAAATGAAGTCTGTTTTCCAAGTTTTAAGCCTTTTGCTTCTAAAATAGCTCTTGCTTCTTCAATAGTTTTTCCAGTTAATCGTGGTACAATTACTGGGATAACTTTGGGACCTTTACTTATCACCAAATCAACTTTACCGTCTTTTTCATACTCGGTATCTGGATCTGGTTTTTGGCCTATTACCAAACCCTCTGCAACAGAATCACTATAATCTTTAGTCACGGTTCCCAGCACAAAATCACCAGATTTAATTGCATCACCTGCAGTGGTCTCTGGCATTCCTGTTAGATCCATAACCTTTAAAACTTGTTTACCTTTACTTAAGGTGACTCTAATTGAAAAGTCCTTCTCAACTGTTTCGCCAGCCTTTTTATTGCACTCGATTATAGTATCTGCTGGCTTGTCATCAAACGCATATTCAGCTATTACATATTTTAGTTTTAAATCTTCTACAATTTTCTTAGCTTCAACATTAGTTTTTCCAATTAACTCAGGAACTGTAATTTTAGATTCTATGTTTATAACAGGGTTAGCGGCAGGTTTAGGATTATTGAAGAAAGAGAATAATTTACCCGCTGAAACACCAATTATTATAGCTCCTATGCAAACAAGTGCTATCAATATTATCTTTGTGGATCTTTTCATATTCTTGCTATCTATTTCTTCATCTTCTTCATCTTCATCTTCTTCATACTTGTTTTTATTTTTATTATTAGTATTAGTATTATTTTTATTTTTATCAATAATCATAACAGGTGCCATAACTTTTGTATAATCATCCTCAAGAGTACTCAATTTAATTTCGAAATTAGCATTCTCTTTTATTTTATTTAAATCAATTAAAATTTCCTTGGCTGATTGATATCTTTTTATGGTTTCCTTCTCAATAGCCTTTAAAATTAATCTATTCAAATTTTCAGGTATATCCCATATAATTTGTTTTGGAGGAACTACAGCTTCTTGAATATGTTTTATAGCCACTGAAACCGCACTATCTGCATCATAAGGTACCTTCCCCGTAACCATTTCATACATTACAATTCCTAAAGAATATATATCTGTAGTGCAGTCCACGAAACCGCCTTTAGCTTGCTCTGGAGAAAAATAATGCGCCGAACCTATAACTTCATTAGAATTAGTTATGGTCATAGAGTTTGCTACCTTAGCTATACCAAAGTCTGCAACTTTAGCTATTCCATCTTCTGTTACAAGTATATTGTGAGGTTTAATATCTCTATGAATCAAATTATTTTTATGCGCGCATTCTAGGGCAGAAGCTATCTGAATAGCGATATTTATAGTCCTGGGATAACTAAGTCTAATATTTTCAGTTATTATTCTTTTTAGTGTTTTTCCACTAACGTATTCCATTACTATATAATTTATACTATTTTCAGATCCGACATCATAAATGTTTACTATATTATTATGAGACAAGCTCGCTGCAGCAGTTGCTTCATTTTTAAATTTTTCTACAAAGTCTCGATCATTACTATACTGTTCCTTTAACACTTTTACAGCAACATAGCGATCTAATAGACGGCACTTAGCTTTATATACTATAGCCATACCACCTTCGCCAATCTTTTCTAATAACTCATATCTATTCCCAAGTAAGGTTCCTATCATTATATACCCTCTCCTTCAAAAACAATAACAGATAAATTATCTCTACTGCCTTTTTCTTTTCCTAATTCAATAAGTTTTTTACTAGCTACTTCATTATTATTACAAATGATTATATCATATATTTCATTATTGGAGACAAAATTGCTTAAGCCATCCGTACATAGAATTATTTTTTTAATCCCAATAATAGACTGTTTGTAGATATCAATTTCTACAAAATCACTTGTGCCAAGTGCCCTAGTAATTATATTCTTATTTGGATGAGTAAGAGCTTCAGATTCTGTGATACTACCACTATCTATGAGTTGTTGTACTAATGAGTGGTCTTTAGTAAGCTTACTAATGCCTAATTGATTTAGAACCAAACATGAACTATCTCCTACATGTCCAACAATTAATTCTTCATTAATTAAAATACATGCAGTAATAGTGGTGCCCATTCCCCTGTGTTCTTCATTTTCTAAAGAATATTTAAAAATATCATTATTTGCGTTAAAAATGGCTTCCTTCATAATAACTTCAGGTTTTGCTAAACTTATATTAGTCTTTATATAGTTTAGCACTTCTTTTACAGCCATGGAACTAGCAATCTCTCCAGAGTTGTAACCCCCCATACCATCTGCAATTACATAAATGCCCATTAAGTTATCTTCATAAAACTCAACTGAATCTTCGTTTTCAGCTCTTATGTTACCTATATCAGTTAGAATCCCCACCATATCCTTCACCCCCATTTTTTTTTGTTTCTAAATAGCTCCTTCTTAGTTGTCCACAAGCAGCATTTATATCCGATCCCATTTCTCGTCTTACTGTAGTTTCAATTCCAAAATCCAATAAAACTTTACTGAAATTAACAATATGTTCTTTGGTCGTAGACTTAAAGGTGTTTTCTTGGATTTCATTTATTGGAATTAAGTTTACATGACATAACAAATCTATTAAAATTCTCGAAAGTTTTTTAGCATCTTCAATTGAGTCGTTAACACCTTTTACTAATGCATATTCAAATGTAATCCTTTTATTAGTCATTTTAATATAATTCTTACATGCATCAATAATTTCATCTATAGTATATTTATTTGCTATTGGCATCATTGTTTTTCTCAAGTTATCTTCTGCCGAATGTAAAGAGATTGCTAAGGTAATCTGTAACTTTAACTCTGATAACTTAAATATTTTTGGCACAATGCCACAAGTAGATAAAGTTATATGTCTTTGACCAATATTTAATCCATATTCTGCATTTACTAATTCCAAAAATTTAATAACATTATCATAATTATCTAAGGGTTCACCGCTTCCCATTAAAACCACATTTGAGACTCTACTTCCAATTTCCTTTTGCGCTACCAAAACTTGAGCTAGAATTTCGCCTGATGACAAATTCCTCACCATTCCATTTATTGTAGACGCACAAAATTTGCATCCCATTCTGCAGCCAACTTGAGTTGAAACACAAACTGAATATCCGTGTTTATACTTCATAATTACTGTCTCAATCAGGTTTCCATCCGCAAACTTAATTAAAAGCTTTTTTGTCTCATCTTCTTTAGAACATAATACTTCAACTATTTCAGGAATTCCAATAAAAAAACTTTTTTTTAATTTTTCTTTTGTTGAAGAAGGTATATTTTTTATAGCATCAAAATCCCAAACTTCTTTATAGAGAAAGTCCATAACTTGTTTTGCCCTAAATTCACTTTCCCCTTGTTCCTTCATCCATATTTTCAGTTCTAATAGATTAAAATCTAAAATATTATTCATATATCACCTTTAATATTTTCTCAATTTAGCTATAAAGAAACCATCCATAGCTTCATTTGGTAAAATAGTTGCATAACCTTCCTCACTGTATATTATGTTATCAAAGTCTCCAAAATCTAATGGTTCTAATTTAAAATTACTACGTTTTTTTAAGAAATATTTTATATTTTCTTCATTTTCCTTCTTGTTTAAGGTACAAGTGGAATACAAAAGAACTCCTCCTGGTTTTACATATTGACTTGCATTAATTATTATTTTTTTCTGGATTTCTTTTAAACCCTGAGTCTCTCTGTTGTTTTTAGTCCATTTTATTTCTGGTTTCTTTCTTATTATACCCAATCCTGAACATGGCACATCTACTAATACACTATCTGCAAGGTTTACATATCTCGTATCATAGCTAGTTGCATCCATTACTTCACATTGAATATTGGTTATTCCTAATCTTTCGGAATTTTTATTTACAAGATTTATTTTATAATCATGTAGGTCAAAAGCTTTAACAGTCCCTGTATTATTCATTATTTCAGAAATATGTGTTGTTTTTCCACCTGGTGCTGAGCATAAATCCATAACAAGTTGATTTTCGTTTATGTCCATTGACGCAGCCACTAGCATAGCACTTTCATCTTGTGCTGTTATCTTACCAGAAATAAATAACGGGTTTTTTTCAATACTCCTTCCTTTTAAAATCCTTATTGCATCTTTAAAAACGTAGCCTTCTTTCAAATTATAACCAAGGTCTGTTAATTCCTTAAAGGCATCCTCATAGGAAATTTTTAGTTTGTTTACTCTAACAGTCACTTCTGGTACATTATTTAATCCTATAAGTATTTTTTCAGTGGTTTCATTTCCATATTGATATATAAATAACTCCACCATCCATTTAGGAAAGGAGTATTTAAAACATAAAACTTCAACGGAATTATCTGTTTTATAATATTTACTATCATCACTATTTCTAAGATAATTTCTTAGAACTCCATTTACCAATTTTGATGCACCAATATTAACTAAATTTTTAGCTAAATTTACTGCTTCGTTTACTACCGCAAATTCAGGAACCTTATCTAAATACCTAATTTGATAAATAGCGGTTCTTAAAATATTTAATATTTGAGGCTCTAATCTTTCAAAGCCATTTTCTAAAAAATGATTTAATATTTTATCAATTGTATATTTATATTTTATTGTACCATACACAATTTCAGTTACTAAGGCTTTATCATTATCTTCTAAATTACTCTTGTTCAATTCTTGTGAAAGAACAACATTAGAAAACGCCCCTTTATTTAATATATCATCAACTATTTGTGTTGCTAGTTCTCTACTATTCATTTATTCTCCTATCTATCTCTGCTAATTAAAGTTAATCTTAAAAGCTGTAAAAGAGCTGAAATAACAGCTGCTACATAAGTCATTGCTGCAGCTGATAATACAGCTCTAGCACCTTCTAATTCATTTCCTACAAGTATACTTCTATTCTCTAAAATTCTAATAGCTCTATTGGATGCATTAAATTCTACAGGCAGTGTTATTAATTGAAATGCCACTACTACAGTAAATAATATTATTCCTAAATTAATAAAAGGGCTAGACCCAATAAATATTCCTATAATAACTAAACCCCAAGAAAGGCTAGAACTTATATTAACCACTGGGAAAATCGAGTTTCTTAAAATTAATGGGGAGTAGCTTTCTTTATGCTGAATTGCATGACCAGTCTCATGTGCAGCAACTCCTATGGATGCAACTGAAGTTCCGGAATAAACTTCTTGTGATAGTCTCATTACTTTCTTGATTGGGTCATAATGATCTGCTAGTTTACCTCTAATCATCTCAATAGGAATATTTTGTAGCCCACTTGAATCTAATAACATTCTTGCTACCTGTTCCCCAGTATACCCCTTTGTGCTTATGACTTTAGAATACTTAGCAAAAGTACTCTTTACTTTCATTTGTGCCCAAAGTGAAATAAGTATAGATGGTATTAAAATATAAAAATATCCGCCAAAAAACATAGCATGCCTCCAGATAATTTATTATTTAATAAATAGACTTGATAAAACTACACCCTCATTTATCGCATTTCCACGTAAAAAATCATCTACGGTTAAAATTTTCCCACCTGGAAACTGTAATTCTTTAATTAACACCATTCCTAAAGAAGTTTCAACTTTAATACCTTCTTTATTCACCAGTGTTATATATCCAGGTACATGTTTACATTTTTCCTCTATAGGTTTTGCTTTATAAATTTTCATAGTTTGATTTTCATATATAGTATAGGCTGTTGGTTTGGGATTTAATCCACGTATAAAATTACAAATCTCTACAGCGGTTGTATTCCAATTGATTAAAGCAATTTCCTTATTTAACATTTTAGCATAAGTACTATTTGAATGAATTTGCTTTTCAGGAATGATATCTGAAGAAATGTATTTTTTAATTGTATCCATTACTAGTTCAGCGCCAGATACACTAAGTATATCATGTAACTGTCCATAAGTCATTTCTTCTGTAATTCCTATTTGTTCTTTTAAAAGCATATCTCCTGTATCTAAACTCTCACCCATTAACATAGTGGTATTTCCAGTTACTTTATCACCGTTTATAATAGCCCAATTTATTGGAGCTGCACCTCTATTTTGAGGTAATAGAGAAGCATGTAAATTAATGCAACAAAATTTAGGAATATTTAATACTTCTAAAGGAAGTATTTGCCCAAAGGCTACAACAATTATAAAATCAGGTTCTAGTTCCTTTAACTTCTCTATTGTTTCTCTGTCATTTTTCAGTTTTTCTGGTTGAAAAATTCTAATATTATGCTGTACTGCAACTTCTTTAACTTGAGAAAAGACTAATTTCTTACCTCTCCCCCTTGGTCGATCTGGTTGAGTAAAAACAGCACATACATCATATTCTTCTATTAACTTCAATAGGGTAGGCACCGAAAATTCAGGTGTTCCCATAAATACAATTTTCAAATTATTTTTCCTCACTCTCTATAACCTTATCCGTAAATAATATTCCATCTAGATGATCAATTTCGTGACAAAGTGCTCTAGCAAACAAATCTTCTGCCTCTATTTCCACTGTTTCTCCTGCTTCATTCAAAGCCCTTATTCTTACAATCTTAGGCCTCTCTACACTTCCTACTTCTCCAGGAACACTTAAGCACCCTTCTTCTTCAATTGTTAATCCATCACGATATAATATTTCAGGATTAATTAATGCTACAGCACCAGCGCCATCTGCAATATCTACTACAATAACCCTTTTTAAAATTCCTATTTGAGGAGCAGCAAGGCCAACTCCGTCAGCATCATACATAGTATCTAACATATCCTCTATTAATATTTTTATTCTATTATTAATCACATCTACTTTTCTACTTTTTTTTCTTAAAATTTCGTCCTTATAAGTTCTTATAGTTCTTAATGCCATTTTACTACCTCCAAAAATAAAACTAAATTAAAGTAAACTGTTTGGATTTATATCTAAACTTACTCTTATTTCATTATAAACACTTTTTATTAAATTAGAAATAAATATTTTTATTTCACTAGCAAAATCTATGTTAATCTCACCTTTTAAAACTATTTGCCACCGAAATTGTTCTTTAATTTTCGATATTCCACTAGGGCAAGGTCCTAAAATATTAATATTGGAATCCTTTAATTTACTTTTCAGCTCCACTCCAATACTCTGGATAGTCTTTATTAATAGCACTTCATTTTTGCTACTAAAATTTAAAGCCAAGATATTGGAGTAGGGTGGATAATTTAAGTTTTTTCTTATTGTAATATCCTCTTCATAAAATCCCATATAGTTATTCTGTGCAGCATATCTCAAGCTGTAATGTTCAGGATTATAGGTCTGAATTATAACTTTTCCAGGTTTCTTTCCTCTTCCAGCTCTACCTGAGACTTGTGTTAACAGTTGAAAGGTTCTTTCACCTGCTCTAAAATCAGGAATATTCAGCGAAATATCTGCAGCTACTACACCTACTAAAGTAACATTCTTAAAATCTAAACCTTTTGCTATCATTTGAGTACCTATTAGTATATCAGCTCTATTTTCTTTAAAAATATTATATATTTCTTCATAGGAATTTTTTTTTCTAGTTGTGTCAAAATCCATTCTCAAAACTCTTGCATCTTTAAAAATTCGTTTTACCTCTTGTTCAATTTTTTCAGTTCCAATCCCAAAAAATTTAACATATTTACTTTTACACTTAGGACAAATATTAGAAACTTTTTCTTTTTTACCGCAATAGTGACAAACTAAAGTTTCATCGAAAGAATGATAGGTTAAGGATATATCACAGTCACTACATTTAAAAACATAGCCACATTTCCTGCAGGAAACAAAAGAAGAAAACCCTCGTCTGTTTAAAAATAATATAGCCTGCTCTTTTCTATCTAAACACTCAACTAATTCCTTATACAATTCTCTACTGAACATAGATTTATTACCTTCAGCTAATTCTTCTCGCATATCTATAATTTCTACTTCTGGTAAAAAAGCTCCATCTGCTCTATTTTTTAAACTTATTAAATTATACTTACCTCTTATAGTATTAAAATAGGTTTCTATGGAAGGAGTTGCAGAGCCTAATACAACAATAGCCCCCTCAATAAATTGTTTAAAATCAGCAATCTCTCTGGCATTATACTTCGGGCTATTTTCTGATTTATAGCTACCTTCATGTTCTTCATCAATTATTATTAGCCCTAAATTTTTCATAGGAAGAAATATGGCTGATCTAGCTCCTACAGCAACTTTAACTTTCCCGGTTTTTACCCTAAACCATTCATCATGTCTTTCTCCTTCTGAAAGTTTGCTATGGAAAACTGCTATATCGTTACCAAATCTTCCCTTGAATCTTTCCACCATCTGTGGTGTTAAAGATATCTCTGGTACCAGTACTATAGACCCCTTTTCTAATCGAAGCATTTCACTTACTAGATGTAAATATATTTCAGTCTTTCCGCTTCCAGTTATTCCATGAATCATAAACTTTTTTACTGAAGAATTTAATATTGTATCTAAAGCACTTGCCTGCTCTGAGTTTAATTTCTTTTCTTCATAGTTATCATAGGTTTTTTCATTGTACCTATTAATAATAACCTTTTCTTTTGATAAAAATCCATTTTTAATTAAAGTGCCTAAAGATGAAATAGAAATACAAAACTTACTATTTAATTCTGAAGATGTATATATTCCATTATTATCAACTATAATATCATAAATGCTATTATAGATGGGTTTGTCATATCTTCCTTCCGGTTTCTTAATAACACTAACTTTATGAACAGTCTTATTGGTAAGTCCATCTAATAGCCCTGTTGGAATTATTGTTTTTATGCAATCTAAATAAGTACAAAGATATTTTTCTTTCATTTTTTTTATTAGAAGTATATCTTCTACTCTTAAAATAGGAGTACTATCACAAATTCTTACTATTTCTTTAATATTAGTCATATTAGGTCTTATATCATATAACTCTAAAACAAAGCCATCTAAGTATTTATTTCCAAACCCAAAGGGTACTTTAACTCTGCAACCTATCTGAATTTTTTCTTCTAATAGCTTGGGAATTTCATAAGTAAAAATCTTATCAACTTGCGTAGCTTCATTATTAACAACTATCCCTACATACATTATCTTTTACCACCTATTTTTATAATTAGGTATCTATCCTATTATTTTTTCCACTACCTTAAAAGAGGCAAATCAAACGAACACCTCGAATGCTTATGCCTCTTAATTAATTACTATATTTATCAAATCAAATAATTCTTTTGCTACTTGACGTTTAGCCATTTTTTTTAATTCTATTGTTCTACCGTCCTTACATAGAATGGTAACCTTATTATCATCAGAACTAAACCCAGTATCAGCTTTTGTAATATCGTTAGCAACTATATAATCTAAATTCTTAACTTCAAGTTTCTCTTTTGCATTGTTTAAAATATTATTGCTTTCAGCAGCAAATCCTACAAGTATCTGATGAGTCTTTAAACCACCTAAATATTTTAGAATATCAATATTTTTTTCAAATTTAAAATCTATTTCAGTTTCACTTTTTTTAATTTTCTCATTTGAGTATTCCTTAATTTTGTAATCTGAAACAGCTGCAGCCTTTATAACAATATCGGTATCCTCGTATATTGCTTCAATGTTACTGAGCATTTCTTCACTAGTACTTACACTTATAAACTTAACACCCTGTGGAACTTTAAGCATGGATGGACCAGAAATCAAAGTTACATTAGCACCTCTGTCTCTAGCCTCCTCAGCAATTGCATAACCCATTTTTCCTGAGGAATAATTTGAAATGTAACGTACTGGATCAATAGGGGTTAAAGTTGGTCCAGCTGTAACAATTACGTTTTTACCAACCATATCTTTAATATCATATAACAGGGTTAATACCCTACTAACAATTATTTCTGTATCTTCTAATTTCCCTTCACCAACATCACCACAAGCAAGTCTACCACTACTTGGCGATAAAAATACATAACCAAACTCTTTTAATTTAGAAATATTATGCTGAACAATAGGGTTTTGATACATATTTGTATTCATGGCAGGTGCAAAAATAACTTTTGCTTTTGTTGCCATAATTGTTGTAGAAAGCATATCATCAGCTATTCCATTTGCTACTTTGCCAATTAAATTAGCAGTTGCAGGTGCAACTAAAACTAAGTCAGCCTTTTTCGCAAGGGAAATATGTTGTATCTCCCAAGCTTTAGGTTCTGAAAACATATCTGAAGCTACAAGGTTTTGACTAAGCGATTGAAAGCTAATTGGATTAATAAATTCAGTGGCTGATTCTGTCATTATAACATGTACATCTATGCCAACTTTTTTTAATTTACTCACTATATCAAGTGCTTTATAGGCAGCAATACCACCCGTTACACCAAGCACCACCGTTTTAAGCTTCGACATTTATTTAACTCCTTCTTTAACAGTTTTATAAGTAAGCTCTCCTTGCATGATTTCTTTTGTTGCTATAGTAACTGGCTTGATAGATTCTGTAACTATTAATGGCTTTTTCCCATCAATGAGTTGTCTAGCTCTTTTAGAAGCTACTGTTACTAATGAATACCTATTATCAACTACCTCTAATAATTCTACTATTGATGGATTAATCATAGAGTTGTTCATGAATTAAACCCTCCTTTGAGTCTAAAATTTTTTCTTTCATTCTATCAACTCTGCAGTTTTCTGCAGTTATGATGCTTTCTACTTTGGCTACAGCTGAGTCAACTGTGTCATTTATAACAGCATAATTATACTTTGAAATATAATTAATTTCTTTATAAGCACTTTTAAACCTAGTCATTAAAGATTCAGGAGTCTCACTTGCTCTATTAATTATCCTATGTTTTAATTCTTCCATTGAAGGTGGAAGTAAAAATATAAAAATACCGTCAGGAAAACTTTCTTTAACCTTTAGAGCTCCTTGAATATCAATTTCTAAAATAACAACTTGACCTTCATCAAGTTTTTCCATCACTTTTGATCTTGGAGTACCATACATATTGCCATAATTTTCAGCATACTCCAAAAAATCACCTTGTTCTATTTTGGTATTAAATTCTTCCTTTGTTAAAAAATAATAACTTTTACCCTCTTCTTCGCCAGTTCTAGAAGTTCTTGTAGTAGCAGAAACAGAGAGCCAGTAAGTGTTATTATCAAGTAGTTGCTTACATACCGTTCCTTTACCAGCACCGGAAGGTCCAGAAATTACGATTAATATGCCCTTATTTTTCATTATTAGTATCCTCTTCCGTAACCTCTTCTTCTTTTGAAGTTAATCTATGAGCAACGGTCTCAGGCTGAACTGCTGATAAAATAACATGATCACTATCAGTTATGATAACTGCTCTAGTTCTTCTACCATATGTAGCGTCGATGAGCATGCCTCGATCTCTAGCTTCCTGAATTATTCTCTTAATTGGTGCTGACTCTGGACTCACAATGGCCACCAACCTATTTGCAGAAACGATATTTCCAAATCCTATGTTTATTAATTTAATACCCATGTACTTCCTCCTACTCTATTCTATATTCTGAATCTGTTCCCTAATTTTTTCAATCTCACTCTTTATATTTAAAGTAAAATT